>PWRV01000166.1 GCA_003563455.1 Thioalkalivibrio sp. | reverse complement strand
GCTTCAGGCGCTGCTGCTGCTCGCGGGTGTCGCCTTCTTCCTGGTCGGCACGATCGGCATCCTGCGCTTTCCCGATGTCTACACCCGCGTGCACGCTCTCACCAAGGCCGACAACCTCGGACTTGGTCTAATCGTCTTCGGTCTGCTGCTCGGTGCCGATTCCGTGCCAGTAGCGCTGAAACTGCTGCTGATCTGGGGGCTCGCGCTGATTGCCAGCGCCACCGCCGGATATCTGGTGGCCCGGGCCGCGCGTCGCCGGGGCGTGCGTCCGTGGAAGGCACGAAACTGGGAGAACGGCTGATGCCCTGGCTCGACCTGTTTCTGGGCTTCACGCTCTGCGTCACTGCGGGGCTCGCCCTGATCGCCCGTGACATGTTTCGGGCGGTCATCATGTTCATCGTCTTCGGGCTGCTGATGGCGGTCGCATGGGTGCGTCTGCAGGCGCCTGACATCGCGCTGGCCGAGGCCGCGATCGGTGCGGGCCTGACCGGCGTGCTGCTGCTCGACACGCTGGGCTATTTGCGGCGTCCGTTCGGAAGCCGCGTCGACAATCCGGACGACCGCTCATGATCCTGCGCGCGATCCTGGCGGGCCTGCTGAGCCTGGGGGTTATCGTGGCGCTGGGCTGGGCCGTGCTGGAACGGCCGGCACCGGTGGAGAACCTCCCGGAGCGTGTCGCCTCGGCGATGCCCGAGAGCGGTGTCGAGCATCCGATCACCGCAGTGCTGCTGAACTTCCGCAGCTACGACACCCTGCTCGAGATCGCGGTGCTGCTGCTGGCGGTGGTGGTGGCGCTGGCCTTGCGCGAAGCCCAGCCCGACCGCCCGGAGCAGATGGGCCTGGACAATCCGCTGCTGCGGTCGGTGATGGCCTGGCTGCTGCCGCTGATACTGGTCGTCGCCGGCTTTCTGCTGTGGGCCGGCTCCTACCAGCCCGGCGGCGCGTTCCAGGCCGGCTCGGTACTGGCCGCGGCGGGCGTACTGCTGCGCCTGGCCGGGGCGCATCTCGGCTGGCTGGACAATGCGGCGCTGTTGCGCGCGGGGCTCGCACTCGGGCTGCTGACCTTTATTGGCATCGGCATGGTGGTGATGCTTCCGGGGGTCCCCTTCCTCACCTACCCGGAGGCGCACGCAGGCACGCTGATCCTGGCGATCGAGCTGACACTGACGCTCTCCATCGGCCTCACCCTGCTCAGCCTGTTCCGGCTGAACCCGCCCTACGCCGACGATCCGGACGACGCCCGCACCCAGGGTGGACCGAAGCCGTGAGCGGAGCGATCAGCGGATACCTGGTCTTCGCCTGGTCCGGCGTGCTGCTGTTCGGGCTCGGCCTGTTCGGGTTCATCGCCCACCGGCACCTGCTTCGGCGCCTGCTGGCCTTCAATATCATGGGCAGCGGTGCCTTCCTGGTCCTCGTCGGTCTGGCCCAGGACGGCCGCGGCGTCGATCCCGTGCCGCATGCGATGGTGATCACCGGGATCGTGGTGGCGGTGGCCTCCACGGCCCTGGCGCTGGTGGTCTTCCGACGCTGGTACCGCGCGAGCGGACGCACCGATCTGCCGGAGGACACGTGATCGGCCTGTGGTCCGTGCCGCTGCTGTTCGCGCTGCCGCTCTCGCTGGGGATCCTCAGCCTGCTCGTGGTGCCGGCGTGGCGGCCACGCCTGATCTTCATCGGACTGCCGCTGCTGGTCGCGGCGAGCCTGGACGTGCTGGCCGGACTCGCCACCATCGGCCCCCACGTGTACCGGCTCGGCGACTGGGCCGCGCCGCTCGGCATCAACCTCGTGGTCGACGGACTCGCGGTCGGCATGATCCTGATGACGACGCTGGTCACGAGCCTGTGCGCACTCTACGCCTGGGTCTATCTGCGCGATCATCCCACCTCGACCACCTTCTTCTGGCCGCTGCTTTGGTTCCTCTGGGCCGGAATGAACGGCATCTGGCTGGCCGAGGAAATCTTCAACCTCTACGTCGGCCTCGAGGTGATGGGGCTGGCCGCGGTGGGCATGGTCGCGCTGCGGGCCACCCCGCAGGCCCTGGCCGCGGCGATGCGCTACCTGCTCGCGGCCCTGCTCGGCTCTCTGGCCTATCTGCTCGGCGTCGCGCTGCTCTATGGTGCCTACGGCACGCTGTCGATGGCGGGCCTGCAGGAGGTGGCCGCCAACAACGCCACCACCCAGGTCGCGCTGGCCCTGATCATCCTCGGCCTGCTTCTGAAGACCGCGCTTTTTCCGCTGCACGCGTGGCTGCCGCCGGCCCACGGCGGCGCCCTGACTCCGGTGAGCGCGCTCCTTTCGGCACTGGTGATCAAGGCGTCGTTCTATATTCTGCTGCGTTTCTGGCTGGTGCTGGGCCCGGAGATCACACCCGAGTTCACGGCCCAGTTCCTCGGCGTGCTTGGCGCTGGCGCCGTCTTCTACGGTGGCTGGATGGCGTGGCGCCAGCACCACCTGAAGCAACTGGTCGCCTACTCGACCGTGGCCCAGATCGGCTATCTGTTCCTGTTTTTCCCGCTGGTGACCAACACCGGCCCCGAGGCGCAGCGGCTGGCATGGGACGGAACCCTGATGATGCTGATCGCGCATGCGCTGGCGAAGGCCGCGCTGTTCCTCAGTGCCGGCAACCTGATCCTGGCGGTGGGCAGCCCGCAGATCAGCCACCTGGTCGGGATCAGCCGCTTCCGCCCGATGTCGCTGTTCAGCTTCGGCCTCGCCGGGGTCAGCCTGATGGGCCTGCCGCCCAGCGGCGGCTTCACGGCCAAATGGCTGCTGCTGCACAGCGCGATCCTCAGCGGACAGTGGTGGTGGCTGATCGTGCTCTTCCTCGGCGGCCTGCTCAGCGCGGCCTACATCTTCAAGGTCTTCCGCATGTCCTTCCGTGAGGGACCCCAGATCGACCGCTCGGTCACACCGCCGCTGACACTCGACGTCACCGCGCTGATCCTCGCCTCCGCGGCGATCCTGATCGGACTCACCGCCCACCTGCCACTGCACTGGCTGCGTCTGGGCAGCGTCTTCGGGGTGAGTTGATGGATTGGAACAGTCTGATCCTGCTCGGTGTGCTCGCGACCTCGCTGGTCGCGTCGGGGGTGATCTTCCTGCTCGCCGAGTCGCGACTGGTGCTCCGCACCGTGGTCAACCTCACCGCGGCGGTGCTGAAGCTGGTGCTGGTCGGCTGGATCGTCTGGGGCGTCTACCAGGCCATCGAATACGAGTTCCGCTTCACGATCATCGAAGGCGTGGACTTCATCCTGCGCGCGGACGCGCTGGGCATCATGTTCGTCGGTCTGTCGTCGCTGCTCTGGCTGTTCACCACGATCTACGCGATCGGCTACCTCGAAAAGGCGCCGAACAGGAGCCGCTTCTTTGGCTTCTTCAGCCTCTGTGTCGCCAGTACCGTCGGCATCGCGCTGGCTGGCAACCTCTTCACCTTCCTGCTGTTCTATGAACTGCTGACGCTGTCGACCTATCCGCTGGTGGTGCATCGCGGTACCCGGGAATCGCTGCGCGCGGGACAGGTGTACCTCTACTACACCCTCGGTGGCGGCGCACTGCTGCTGTTCGGTGTGGTGGCGCTGCACGTGCTGATTGGCGATACCGAGTTCGTGCCCGGAGGCAGCCTGGCCGGACTGGACCCGTCGCTGCACCCGATGCTGATCATCATCTTCCTGATGATGGTGATCGGCCTCGGTGTCAAGGCTGCGCTGTTCCCGCTGCACGCCTGGCTGCCGATGGCGATGGTCGCGCCGGCGCCGGTCAGCGCCCTTCTGCATGCGGTCGCGGTCGTCAAGGCCGGTGCCTTCGGGATCGCGCGCGTCGTCTACGACGTCTATGGCATCGAGTTCGCGCAGTCACTGGGCCTGCTCATGCCGCTCGCAGTGGTCGCGTCGATCACCATCATCTACGGCTCGCTGCGCGCGCTGGCCCAGACCGACCTGAAAAAGCGACTGGCCTTCTCGACAGTAAGCCAGGTCTCCTACATCGTTCTGGGCATCAGCCTGTTCGGCCCGATCGGCGCCGTCGGAGGCCTGATGCACCTGCTTCATCAGGGCCTGATGAAGATCACGCTGTTCTTCTGCGCCGGGAACTACGCAGAGACTCTCGGGGTGCACAAGATCAGCGAACTGGACGGTGCGGGTGAGCGCATGCCCGCGACCAGCGTGGCCTTCACCCTTGGGGCCTTCGGCATGATTGGCATTCCGCCGATGGCCGGCTTCATCAGCAAGTGGTATCTGGGGATCGGTGCGCTCGAGGCGCAGATGAACTGGGTGCTGGGCATACTGATCCTCAGCAGCCTGCTGAATGCCGCCTACTTCCTGCCGATCCTGTACCGGATCTGGTTCCGCAAGCGTGACCGCATGTGGTGCGAAGGCAAGGTGCTGGGCCGCTTCGAGACCCAGGCCTCGCTGCTGTTCCCGACCCTGTTCACCGCCGCCGTCGCACTGGCGGCCGGCATCCTCGCGGGCATGCCGTTCAGCCCGCTGTACTGGGCGGAACTCATCGTCGGACGCGAGTACCTGCAGTGAACGCCGTGCTTGCCCCGATCGCACTGCTCCTCGCGCCCGGTGTCCCTCTGGCGCTTGCCCTGCTCTGGAGCTTCCCGCGACTGCGCCCGCACATAGGCCCGCTCGCACCCTGGGCGGCAATCCCCGCATTGCTGCTGGCGCTGTTCGGTCAGCCGGGGGCTACGGTGGAACTCGACTGGCTGCTGTTCGGCGCGCAGATCGGCATGACCGGGACCACGCAGGTCTTCCTGTTCTTCACCGCGCTGATCTGGTTCGCCGCCGGCATCCACGGGCGCGGGCACCTGAGCAAGGACGATCACTGCGAGCGTTTCTGCGTCTTCTGGCTGCTCACGCTCGCAGGCAACATCGGCCTGATCCTGGCGCTGGACGTCGCGCTGTTCTACACCAGCTTCGCGCTGATGACCTTCGCGGCCTACGGCCTGATCGTGCACGACGCCAGTCGCGCCGCACTGCGGGCGGGCCGCGTCTACCTGGTGCTGGCGGTGCTCGGCGAGGCCCTGATCCTGACCGGCCTGATCCTGGCGGCACGGGCGACCGGCGCGCCGCTGCTGCCGATGCTGGCCGACCTGCCCGCAGCCATTGCCGCCGCACCGGAGCGCGACCTGATCATTGCCAGCCTGTGGCTCGGCTTCGGGGTGAAGGCCGGTCTGCCGCTGCTGCACTTCAGCCTGCCGCTCGCCTACGGCGCCGCACCGGTCCCGGTGGCGGCGGCACTTGCGGGCGCGATGATCAAGGCCGGGCTCCTCGGCTGGCTGGTGACCCTGCCGCTGGGGCAGGCCGGATTCGAACAATGGGGAACAATCGTGATCGCGACCGGGCTGATTGCAGCTTTCGGCGGCGCGCTGATCGGTGTGAACCAGATCCGGCCGCGATTCGTGCTCGCCTATTCAAGCATCAGCCAGATGGGGATGGTCTCCGTGGCCATCGGGGCCTGGCTGTCCGCACCGGAGCTCGGCCCGCTGCTCGCGGTGGCGATCACCATCTTCGCGCTGCATCACTCGCTGGCGAAGGCAGCGCTTTTCCTCGGCACCGAGGTGGTCCGGCACCGCACCCGGCGGCCGGTGCTGTGGCTGTGGATCGGTCTGGGGATCCCGGCGTTGGCCCTGGCCGGACTGATGCCCAGCGGCCTGCTGACCAAGACGACGCTGAAGGGCGCGCTCACCGCCGGCAACGCGATGCCCGAGGTCTGGAACAACCTGCCGTTGCTGCTGGGCCTTGCCGCGATCGGCACCACCGCGCTGATGGCGCGGCACCTGTGGCTGCTGCGTCTGGAGGCGGGTCGCGACGATGCGCCGCCGGCAGCCTGGCACGGGTGGGCGCTGATCACCGCCGCCACGGTGCTCGGCGTCTTTCTGCTACCGCTGTGGGGCATCACCCCCGACTGGCTGGCCGGAGTCGGCGGAATTCCGGACGCGCTGTGGCCGGTGGCCGCCGGGTTGCTGCTGGCGGTATTCGCGTGGCGCTGGCTGAAACCCTGGCCGATCCCGCCCGCAGACGTGCTCGTTCTGCTGACCCCGTTGCCCGGGCTCGTGATGCGCGCGGGTCAGGCCGTCGGCGTCACCGGCCCCGCCATCCAGCACCTGCTGCGCCACCTGCAGGCGCTCGCACTGGACCGCTACCGGCGCGCCGACCACTGGATCGGTCGCGCCAGCGTGCACCTCTGGCGCCGGGATGCCCCGCTGCTCTTCGCCCTGATCCTCGCGCTGCTCGCAGCCTACGGCCTGAGCATCGGCTGAGGACCTGTCTCAACGAGAGGGCGCGCCGCCACAAGAGCTCGTGGGAGCGGTTTCCAGCCGCGATGCGGCGTTGCGTTGAGTGCCCGGGGCCATCGCGGCCAGAGGCCGCTCCTACAAGGTTAGCCCACTGGCCGTTGGTCCCCCGGCGTCGGAATCGGCGAGAGGGCTCGCCTCCTACAGGGCCTTCTCCAGGCGGTCGCAGAGAATCCTGAGTGCCTGAACCCGGGCCCAGCGCTTGTCGTTGCCCTCGATCAGGTTCCAGGGCGCGAACTCGGTGCTGGTGCGCTCGACCATATCGTTCACTGCGTGGGCGTAGTCATCCCACTTCTCACGGTTGCGCCAGTCCTCTTCGGTGAGCTTGTGCTGCTTGAAGCTCGTCTCCTCGCGCGCCTTGAAGCGGGCGAGCTGCTCGTCCTTGTCGATGTGCACCCAGAACTTCACCAGTACGATGCCGTGCTCGGTGAGTTCCTCCTCGAACTCGTTGATCTCGCGGTAGGCCCGCACCCACTCGTCCTCGCAGGCAAAGCCCTCGACCCGCTCGACCAGCACGCGTCCGTACCAGGAGCGGTCGTAGATGGTAAAACGCCCTGCCCTGGGGATTTGACGCCAGAAGCGCCAGAGGTAGTGCTGCGCACGCTCCTCGTCGGTGGGGCTGCCGATCGGGATCACGCGGTAGCTCCGGGCATCGATCGCGCCGGTGATGCGGCGGATGATCCCGCCCTTGCCGGCCGCATCCCAGCCCTCCAGGAGCACGATCGTGCTCACCTTGCGCTCGCGCGCCTTGCGCGAGAGTACGCTCAACCGTCCCTGCAGCTCGGCCAGCTCCTTGCGGTATGGCTTTTTTTCCAGGCTCTTCGAGAGGTCCAGGAAATCCAGGATGGTCTTGTCGCCCTCCTGTGGCATCCTCCAGGCCGAAGTTGCCCCCCGCAGGGTCATCGGGTCCAGCGTCATGCGCTTGCGCACCACTTCCAGAATGTGGTTCGCGGTGGTCACGTCGCGGTGGCGCTCGTCGTAGCCCTCGATGATCATCCACGGCGCCTCGCCGGTGCTGGTCTGGCGCAGCACCTGCTCGGCCACCTCACGGAAGCGGTCATAGGACTTGAGCGCCGCGAGATCCCGCTCGCCAACACGCCAGCGGGTCTCCGGGTTCTTGCGCAGCTTCTTGATGCGCTTGACCTGCATCTCCTTGCCAAGATGAAACCACAGCTTGATCAGCAGCGCGCCGTCGTCCACCAGCATCTTTTCGAAGATGTTGATGCGACGCAGCATATGGTCGAGGTCGCTGTCGTCAAACTGATTCGAGATGCGCTGCTGAATCGGGCAGCTATACCAGGACCCGAACAGCACGCCAATCCGGCCCTTGGACGGCAGTGCGCGCCAGAAACGCCAGAAGGCCGGACGTTCCCGTTCCTCGTCCGTCATTTCGTCGAAGGCGGTGGTCTCGATCCAGCGCGGGTCCATCCACTGGTTCAGGATGTTCACGGTCTCGCTCTTGCCGGCCCCGTCCGCGCCCGAGATCAGCAGAATCACCGGGAAGTCGCACTCACGCAACTGCTGCTGCAGGTTGAGCAGGCTGGTGCGAAGCTCGGGGACGATCTTCTTGTAATCCTTCTTGTCGAGTTTGCGTCCCAGTTCCGCCGCTTCAAACATCGTTCAGCTCCTTTGCGTTGTGCCCTGCCGCACAAACTTCGAACCTCGACGCAGCATACACCACCCCCGCGTCGCCTTCGGAATGCGGCGGCTTGCAGTCGATTTCATGCTCCGGGACGCGCCCAGGACGCGCAGGCGGGCTTGCGCAAGGGGCAACGCGGGAGCAAGCTCCGGCACTCCAGTGTCAGTCCAGGCGGGAGCCGGTGCGACTGCGGATGCGGCGCAGCATCCCGTTGCCGCGGCGCAGGCTGAGCAGCAGCAGGCCGATCCCCGCGAGGCCCAGCGGCCAGACCGGCCAGGCCAGACCCAGCCACTGCGGGACTTCCTGCATCTGGGTCACCACGCCGGCACCCAGCAGCAGCCCAAGGCCCGCAAAGGCCTCCAGCCGGCTGCGCGCCTCGCGCTGCAGCATCCTTCGCATTTCCTGTATCTCGGCCCGCAGCGCCGCGTCCCGATGTGCCCGCTGGCGCTCCGCGTCCAGCGCCTCCTGCAGCCAGAGGGGAAGCTCCGGGAGTTGCACCAGCATCTTCGGCAAGTGGCGTTCGGCGCTGCGCAGAAAAGCGCGCACACCCACCTGCTCCGACATCCAGCGCTCGATGAATGGCTTCGCCGTGGTCCACAGGTCCAGCTGCGGATACAACTGGCGGCCCAGCCCCTCGATGTTCAGCAGGGTCTTCTGCAACAGCACCAGTTGGGGCTGCACCTCCATGTCGAAGCGGCGCGCGGTCTGGAACAGGCGCAGCAATACATGCCCAAAGGAGATCTCGTCCAGCGGCTTCTGGAAGATGGGTTCGCAGACGGAGCGGATCGCCGCCTCGAACTCGTCCACCCGGGTACCCTCCGGTACCCAGCCCGACTCCACGTAGAGCTCCGCGACGCGCCGGTAGTCGCGGCTGAAGAAGGCGTGGAAGTTCTCGGCGAGATAACGCTGATCCGACTCCAGCAGGCTGCCGACGATGCCAAAGTCCACCGCAAGATAGCTCGGCTCCGACGGGTTGGTCGCATCCACGAAGATGTTGCCCGGGTGCATGTCGGCGTGGAAGAAGTTGTGACGGAAGACCTGCGCGAAGAAGATTTCCACGCCACGCTCGGCCAGTATCTTGAGGTCGACACCCCGGGCGCGCAGCGCGTCGATGTTCGCGATCGGGACGCCGCTGATGCGCTCCATTACCATCACGTTGGTTCGGGTGTAGTCCCAGATCACCTCCGGAATGTACAGCAGCGAGCTGCCTTCGAAATTGCGGCGGATGGTGATCGCGTTCGCGCCCTCGCGGACGAGATCCAGCTCGTCGATCACGGTCTTCTCGTACTCGGAGACCACCTCGCGCGGGCGCAGGCGTCGCCCCTCGGACCAGTAGCGATCGGCGAGATAGGCGATCAGGTGCAGGATCTCGAGATCCGCGCGGATGGTGCGGACAATGCCCGGGCGCACCACTTTCACGACCACCGAACGGCCGTCGCGCAGCCGGGCCGCATGCACCTGCGCAATCGACGCGGAGGCCAGCGGCACATCGTCGAACTGTTCGAAGACCTCGGAGATCGGCTTTTCCAGCGCGATCTCGATCGCGAGCCGGGCCTGTTCGACCGGGAACGGCGGCACGCGGTCCTGAAGGCGGGTGAGTTCCAGCGCGATGTCGTCCGGAAGCAGATCGCGCCGCGTGGACAACATCTGCCCGAACTTCACGAAAATCGGGCCAAGGTCCTCCAGCGACCGGCGGATACGCTCGCCGCGGGTGCCCTCGGCCCGCCGGAACCAGTTCCAGGGCAGCAGATTCAGCAGGAAGCTCAGCGGCCTTAGGGGCTTGAGGGTGAACAGGATCGCATCCAGCCGGTAGCGCACCAGCACGCGGCCGATGGCCCACAGCCGCAGACCCTGCTTCAGGGTCCTGGTCATCCGGACCGGGGCAATCCGGGGCCGCTCGGTATCGCGGCACTGTCGCCGCCTCCGAGCCGCTCGACGCGGGCCTCGAGGCGTGCAACGTCGTCTCGAAGTTCGGCCAGATCGGCCCCGAGTGCCTCGAACTCGCCCGATGCCGGCAGCCAGCGCGCCTCCTCCTGCAGGTATTCGGAGGAGTCGTCCAGACTGCGGTCCAGAAAGCGGCGGAGCTGATCGCGCAGCGTCCCGCCAGCCCGTTGCACCGGACCGGAGGCACCGGCACCGGCGACCGATTCGAGCCAACCGGCCCAGTCGAAAGAGACGCCCGAGAGCGCCCGCTGCAGGTCGGTCAGCACGGCGGCATCACCCTGCAGCGCGATGCCGGAGCGGTCTTCCCGGGCGATCGCCGCGGCCAGGGCCACTGGCGAGCCCGAGATGGTCACGTCAGGCTCCTCGTCTTCCAGGGACCCGAGCACCTGCAGCCGGTCGGCGGCGCCGAGGAGGACCAGGCCGAAACCGGGGGGCTGCACGACCACCGCGATCGAACGCCCGGAAAGGCGCCCCACTGCGGACGCCGGCGCGGCCTCGAGCAACCGGTTCAGTGCGAGCTCCAGCGGGATGGCAAGCGCGGTGGGCAGCGGCCGGACCGTTGTGGAGGCCGGGCCGGTTTCGGCATCAGGTGTTCTGTCGAAATCGGTCATCGCGTCAAAGCCTTGTGGCCCGGTGCAGCGCGACCACGCCACCGGTCAGGTTTTCGTAGTGCACGCGCTCGAGCCCCGCGTCGCGCATCATGCCCGCGAGTTCTTCCTGATCGGGATGCACCCGGATGCTTTCCGCGAGATAGCGATAGCTGTCCGCGTCTCCGGCGATCAGCCGACCCATCAGCGGCATCACCCGGAAGGAGTACAGATCGTAGAAGGGCCGCAGCGGGGCAAAGGGCTGCGAGAACTCCAGCACCAGCAGGCGGCCGCCCGGCTTCAGCACCCGGCACATGTCCGCCAGCGCGCGCTCCTTGCGGGTCACATTGCGCAGTCCGAAGGCGATGGTGATGCGGTCGAAGTGCTCGTCCGGGAACGGCAACGCTTCGGCATCGCCCTGGACGAAGTCGATGTTCCCGGCCAGGCCCTGGTCCAGCAGACGGTCGCGGCCCACCAGCAGCATCGAGGCATTGATGTCACAGACGGTAACGCGTCCGTGAGCGCCGACCCGTGGCGCGAAAGCCGCGGCGAGGTCCCCGGTGCCGCCCGCAAGGTCCAGTACCCGAAAACCCGGGCGCACCGCCGCGCGCTGCACGGTGTGGCGCTTCCACAGGCGGTGGATGCCCATCGACATGACGTCGTTCATCAGATCGTATTTCCGTGCGACCGAGTGGAAGACCTCGCCGACCCGGGCGGCCTTCTCGTCTTCGGCAACGGTCTCGTACCCGAAGTGCGTCTTGCCGCGCGTTTCTTCGTCAGTCATTTCAGCCTTCAGTCCGGCTTGCGCTGGTGACCGGCAGCGGCCAGCTTGTCGAGGTACTCCTGCCAGAGCTGCTCCTGTTCCATTCCCAGATTGTAGAGGTAGTCCCAGTCGTAGATCCCGGTATCGTGCCCGTCGGAGAAAACCAGCTTCACTGCGTAGTTGCCGACCGGCTCGATCTCGTTGATGTTCACGTCCTCCTTGCCGACCTGCAACGTACCCTGCCCGGGACCGTGGCCGCGCACTTCCGCCGAGGGTGAATACACGCGCAGGAGTTCACAGGGCAGGCGCAAAGTGGTGCCGTCTGCATAGCCGATCTCGAGGATGCGGGATTTCTGGTGCAACTGGATGTCGGTGGGTCGGTGCTTGGCGCTCATCGGATGCTCCTGAACAAAGGGTCGGTTGGCACGGGCCGGACGGTTGTTGATTTCCCTGGCGGGGTCACGATGGGCCCGCTGCGCCTGGCCCCACCCTGCGGGCCGCCCGGCGTGGACGCGGGCGGTTGAAGCGACGCGCGCCCCCCGCGCGACGTCCGGGAGGCCCGCGGCGCGTGCCCTACCCTACCCCTGTTCCGTTCCACCGCAGAATAACCTCTCTATCCCGGCACGAAACCGGCCTGCGTCAAAGAATATACCGGGACAGGTCTTCGTCCTGAATCAGCTCGCCCAAACGTGCCTCGACCATCCCCGCATCGACGTTCACCGGGCCGGACACGTCGGGTGCCTCAAAGGCCACCTGCTGCAGCAGCCGCTCGAGTACCGTGTGCAGACGCCGGGCGCCGATGTTCTCCGTTTTCGCATTCACGTCGTGGGCGATCTCGGCGATGCGGCGCACGCCGTCGGGCCGGAATTCGACGGTCACGCCCTCGGTCCCGAGCAGCGCCGTGTATTGCTCGGTCAGCGACGCGGTCGGTTCGGTCAGGATCTGCACGAAGTCGTCCACGGACAGCGCGTCCAGCTCCACCCGGATCGGCAGGCGTCCCTGAAGTTCGGGGATCAGATCGGACGGCTTGGAAAGATGGAAGGCTCCGGAGGCAATGAACAGGATATGATCCGTCCGCACCATCCCCAGCTTGGTGTTCACCGTGGTGCCCTCCACCAGCGGCAGCAGGTCGCGCTGCACGCCCTCGCGGGAGACGTCGGTGCCACCATGTTCGCCGCGCTTGGCGACCTTGTCGATCTCGTCGACGAAGACGATGCCGCTCTGCTCGACACGTTCCACCGCCTTCAGCTTCAATTCGTCCTCGTTGACCAGCCGCGCGGCCTCCTCGTCCACCAGAATCCGCATCGCATCACGGATCTTCAGGCGCCGGCTGCGCGTGCGCTGGCCACCCAGATTCTGGAACATCGACTGCAGCTGGCTGGCCATCTCCTCCATGCCCGGGGGGGTCATGATCTCCATTCCCGACTGTACCGCGCGCACCTCGATGTCGATCTCGCGGTCGTCCAGCGCACCCTCGCGCAGGCGCTTGCGCAGCTTCTGGCGCGTCTCGCTGTCCGCGGCGGGCGGTTCCTGCTCGGTGTAGCCGGCCGCACGCGGGCGCGGCAGCAGGGCATCCAGCACGCGCTCCTCGGCGGCATCCTCGGCCTCGCGGCGGTGCTGATTCATTTCCTCCTCGCGCAGCTGTTTGATCGCGGCGTCGGCGAGGTCCCGGACGATGGACTCCACGTCCCGACCGACGTAACCGACCTCGGTGAACTTGGTCGCCTCGATCTTCAGGAACGGGGCCCTCGCGAGGCGCGCCAGCCGACGCGCGATCTCGGTCTTGCCGACGCCCGTGGGGCCGATCATCAGGATGTTCTTCGGCGTGACCTCCTGACGCAGGGCCTCCGGCAGCTGCTGCCGGCGCCACCGGTTGCGCAGGGCCACCGCGACGGCGCGCTTGGCCTCGTCCTGCCCGATGATGTAACGGTCCAGCTCCTGGACGATCTCGCGCGGAGTCATGTCAGTCATGCAAGGATCCTTGTCAGGCTTGGCGATTCTCGGGGCCGAGCTGTTCCAGCGTGATCTGGTGGTTG
>PWRV01000287.1 GCA_003563455.1 Thioalkalivibrio sp. | reverse complement strand
TCGCGCGGATGTCGCCGCTGTACGAGTTCTCGTTGCCGGCGCTCTCGTTCATCCTGATCATCGGCGCCATCACCGCCTTCTTCATGGGCCTGATCGGGCTGGTGCAGAACGACATCAAGCGCGTGGTCGCCTATTCCACGCTGTCGCAGCTCGGCTACATGACCGTCGCGCTGGGGGCCTCCGCCTACGCCGCGGCGGTGTTCCACCTGATGACCCACGCGTTCTTCAAGGCGCTGCTGTTCCTCGCCGCGGGCTCGGTGATCATCGCGATGCATCACCTGCAGGACATGCGCGCCATGGGCGGGCTGCGCCGGTACATGCCGATCACCTACGCAACGGCGCTGATCGGGTCTCTCGCGCTGATTGGCTTCCCGTTCTTCTCCGGGTTTTTCTCCAAGGACGCGATCATCGAGGCGGTGGGCTACTCGCAGACGCCCGGGGCGACCTTCGCCTACTGGCTGGTGCTGCTCGGGGTATTCGTGACCGCCCTGTACACCTTCCGCATGTTCTTCATGGTGTTCCACGGCAAGGAGCGTCATGACCAGGCGCACAAATACATGCCGGATCATGGCGATGACCACCACGACGAACACGGGGGCGACCACGGTCATGGCCCGCTGAAGCCGAAGGAGTCGCCGTGGGTCGTCACCGTCCCGCTGGTGCTGCTGGCGATACCGTCGGTGGTGGCCGGCTACTTCATCGGACCGATGCTGTTCGGGGACTTCTTCCGCGACTCCCTGTTCGTTCTGGAGGCGCAGGACGTGCTGGCGCAGAAGGGCGAGACCTATACCGGGGTGCTGGCCTTCGTGCTGCACGGCCTGATGCTGCCCGCGTTCTGGCTGGCGATGGCCGGCCTGGCGACGGCCTGGTACCTGTACATCAAGCGGCCGGACCTGCCCGGGGTGATCGCGGAACGCCTGCGCCTTGGCGTGCGCATTCTCGAGGAGAAATACGGTTTCGATACCTTCAACGACCGGGTCTTCGCCGGTGGCTCACGCCGGCTCGGTCAATGGCTCTGGCGCTACGGTGACGCCTTCGCGATCGACGGGGTGCTGGTCAACGGCACCGCCCGCTCGGTTGGCTGGATCGCCTCCCGCGTCCGCGCGATCCAGACCGGTTTTCTCTACCACTACGCTTTCGTGATGATCATCGGCCTGCTGGTCCTGATCTTCGCGTTTGTCATCTGAATGACTGCCGCCATGCTGACTGCAATTGATCGCACCAGCGCCGTCGGCGCGCCATCCGGCAGCGACGTTACGGCTCCATCAAGGAACGACCATGTCTACTGAGTGGCCCATCCTGAGTCTGCTGATCTGGCTGCCGATCCTGGGCGGCTTCCTGACGCTCGCCGCCGGCCGCGACGCGCCGGCGGTAGCGCTGCGCCTGGGGCTGTCGGTGGCCGTGGCCACCTTTGTCGCGAGCCTGCTGCTGTGGTTCGGGTTCGAGCGGGGCACCGCGGAGATGCAGTTCCAGGAGTTCACGCCCTGGATCGCGGCGTTCAACGTGAACTATCACCTCGGCGTCGACGGCATCTCGATGCCGCTGATTCTGCTGACCACGCTCACCACCGTGCTTGTCGTGATCGCGGCCTGGGGTTCGGTGAAGGAGCGCGTCGCCTATTACCTCGCGGCGTTCCTGATCATGCAGGGGCTGATGATCGGCATGTTCTCGGCGCTGGACGCGGTGCTGTTCTACGTGTTCTTCGAGGCGATGCTGATCCCGATGTTCCTGGTGATCGGCATCTGGGGCGGACCGCGGCGAGTCTACGCGACGATCAAGTTCTTCCTCTACACCTTCCTTGGTTCGGTGTTCATGCTGATCGCGCTGATCTACATGTACATCCAGTCCGGGGGCAGTTTCGCGATCCTCGACTTCCACCATCTGCCGCTGCCGATGACAGCGCAGATCCTGATCTTCCTCGCGTTCTTCGCGGCCTTTGCGGTGAAGATCCCGATGTTCCCGGTCCACCCCTGGTTGCCCGACGCCCACGTCGAGGCGCCGACCGGGGGCTCGGTGATCCTGGCCGCGATCATGCTGAAGATCGGCGGCTACGGCTTCCTGCGCTTCAGCCTGCCGATCACGCCCGACGCGGCCGCGGTGCTCGATGTGCTGGTGATTACGCTGTCGCTGATCGCGATCGTCTACATCGGGCTGGTCGCGTTGATCCAGAGCGACATGAAGAAGCTGATCGCCTATTCGTCGATCGCGCACATGGGTTTCGTGACGCTCGGTTTCTTCATCGTCTTCATGATTTACCGCAACACCGGCGACTGGACCGGCGCGTCGCTCGGCATCGCCGGCGGCATGGTGCAGATGATCTCGCACGGCTTCATTTCCGCGGCGATGTTCTTCGCGGTGGGCGTGCTGTACGACCGCCTGCACAGCCGCAACATCGCCGACTACGGCGGCGTGGTGAACACCATGCCCTGGTTCGCCGCGTTCTTCGTGCTGTTCGCAATGGCGAACACCGGACTGCCCGGCACCTCGGGTTTCGTCGGCGAGTTCATGGTGATCCTGGCCGCGTTCCGGGCCGACTTCTGGCTCGCCTTCCTCGCGGCCACCACGCTGATCCTGGCCGCCGCCTACACGCTGTGGCTGGTGAAACGGGTGATCTTTGGCGAGGTCGGCAACGACAACGTGGCGAAGCTGAAGGACATGGACCGGCGGGAGTTCTTCATCATGGGGGTGCTGGCCTTCTTCGTGCTGCTGCTGGGAATCTGGCCGGCCCCGCTGCTTGACGTGATGAACGCAACCATCGATCAACTCGTGGCTCACATCGCCCAGTCGAAGCTGCCTGCGCTCTGACACGGAACCTGACATGAATTTCGAGATTCCTGCCTTCCTGCCCGCCGTGCCCGAGATGTTCGTGCTGGGCATGGCCTGCCTGATCCTGGTGCTGGACGCGTTCCTTCCCGATTCACGCCGGGATGTCACCTATGGACTGGTACAGGTCACGCTGGTCGGGGCAGCGGTCCTCACCTTCTGGCTGGCCGGCCCCGAGACGCAGCTCACCTTCAACGACACCTTCATCGCCGACCCGATGAGCGACGTGCTGAAGCTCGCGATGTACGTGGTCACCTTCTTCGTGTTCCTGTACGCGCGCCCCTACCTGCGCGAGCGCGACATCTACAAGGGCGAGTTCTACGTGCTCGGGCTGTTTGCGGTGCTGGGCATGATGGTGATGATCTCGGCCCACAACTTCCTGACCCTGTACCTGGGGCTCGAGCTACTGGCGCTGTCCTCCTACGCTTTGGTGGCGTTCTGGCGGGATTCGCAGCGTGCCTCCGAGGCCGCGATGAAGTACTTCATTCTCGGGGCGCTGGCCTCGGGGCTGCTGCTCTATGGACTGTCGATGATCTACGGCATGACCGGCAGCCTCGATATCGCCACCGTGGCGGCGGCCCTCACCGCGGCGGAGGAGGGCATGAACGTGCCGCTCGTCTTCGGCCTCGTCTTCGTCGTGGTGGCCGTCGCCTTCAAGCTGGGCGCGGTGCCGTTCCACATGTGGGTGCCCGATGTCTACGACGGTGCCCCGACCGCCGTCACGCTGTTCATCGCCACCGCGCC
>PWRV01000316.1 GCA_003563455.1 Thioalkalivibrio sp. | reverse complement strand
GTGAAGGATGTGCTGCTGGTGGACACTGCCGGCCGCCTGCACGTCGACGACGCGATGATGGCCGAGATCCGCAAGCTGCATCAGGCGATCGATCCGATCGAGACCCTGTTCGTCGTCGATGCCATGACCGGTCAGGACGCGGCGACGACTGCGCGGGCCTTCGGCGACGCGCTGCCGCTCACCGGTGTGGTGCTGACCAAGGCCGACGGCGACGCCCGCGGCGGGGCGGCATTGTCGGTGCGCAAGATCACTGGCGTTCCGATCAAGTTCATGGGTATGGGGGAGCGCCCGGACGCGCTCGAACCCTTCCACCCGGAGCGCGTGGCCTCGCGGATCCTCGGGATGGGCGATGTGCTGACGCTGGTCGAGGAAGCCACGCGGGAGGTCGATCAGGACAAGGCGGAAAAGCTTGCACGCAAGCTCAAGAAGGGGCGCGGCTTCAACTTCAATGATCTGCGCGACCAGCTGTCACAGATGCAGCGCATGGGGGGTATCGGCAGCCTGCTGGAAAAGCTGCCCGGCGCCGGGCAGCTTCCCGACGCGGTCAAGACACAGGCCAACGACCGCGAGATCCGCCGAATGATGGCCGTGATCGGCTCGATGACGGAGCAGGAGCGGCGCCGCCCGGAGCTGATCAAGGGATCGCGCAAGCGCCGCATCGCGACCGGTTCGGGCTGCCAGATCCAGGACGTGAACCGCCTGCTGAAGCAGCACGCCCAGATGAGCAAGGCGATGAAGAAGTTCTCCAAGGGCGGCGCCGCCAAGATGATGCGCTCGCTCGGCGGACGGATGGGCGGCATGGGCGGACCCGGCGGCCCCGGTGGCGGCCCCGGCGGTTTCCCGTTCCGGTAGGAGCGGCTTCCAGCCGCGATTCTCCGTTACGGAACCATCGCGGCTGGAAGTCGCTCCCACGGCGGGGCGCAGGTTGTGTCGTGCTTCCGATGCGTTATACTTCCCCGTTTTCTCAAGCACCCCGAAACTGCCGAGGTCCAGAACAGGCATGGTCACCATTCGTTTGTCCCGTCGCGGCGCAAAACGCGCGCCCTTCTACCAGATCGTGGTCACCGATTCGCGAGCCCGCCGCGACAGCGGCTACATCGAGCGTATCGGGTTCTTCAACCCCGTCGCCCGGGGCCAGGAGGTCCCGCTGCAGCTCGATCTGGCCCGTGTCGATCACTGGCTCGAGCGCGGCGCCTCGACTTCCGAGCGTGTCGGCCGGCTGATCAAGCAGCACCGCAAGCAGGCTGCCGCCGCCGTCTGACGCGGCAGCGACGGCCACGCCCGTGGAAGAACCCGGGCCAAAGCGCCTGATAGCCGGACGGGTTTCCGGTGTGTATGGAGTCAAGGGCTTCGTCCGCGTCTTCTCCGAGACCGATCCGCGGGCCGCGATCGCCGGCTTTCCCCGACTCTGGGTCGAGCACGCCGGTCGCTGGCAATGTCTCGAGGTGGAGGCCGGCCGGGCGCACGGACGCGGGGTGGTGCTGAAGTTCCGCGACACCGCGGACCGGGAAGCGGCGCAGGCGCTGATTGGCGCAACGCTCGCGATCGAGCGCGACTGGCTGCCGCCGCCCGACGAGGGCGAGTTCTACTGGGCCGACCTGCAGGGTCTGCGGGTGGAGACGGTGGACGGTCAGCCCCTGGGCCGGGTTCAGGGCTTCATCGAGACGGGTGCGAATGACGTGATGGTGGTGCAGGGAGAACGGGAGCGGCTGATCCCCTGGGTGCGGGGGCGCTACGTGACGGATGTGGACCTCGAGGCGGGCCGTATACGGGTCGACTGGGATCCGGAGTTCTGAGGACCGTGATGCGCTTCGATGTCGTCACGCTGTTTCCGGAGCTGGTCGAGTCGGTCGGCGCGTTCGGGGTAACGCGGCGGGCCGCCGAGCAGGGCCTGTTCGCGCTGCACTGCTGGAATCCCCGGCGCTGGGGCAGCGGCGTTCACCAGGCGGTCGACGATCGGCCCTACGGGGGCGGGCCGGGCATGGTGATGCAGTACGAACCCCTGGCTGCAGCCCTGGCCGCGATCCGGGAAGCCGACCCGGAGCCGGTGCGGGTTGTCGCACTGACGCCGCAGGGGCGGCCGCTGGATCAGGCGGCGGTGCGCCGGTTCGCCGGCCTGTCCAGGCTGGCGCTGGTCTGCGGCCGGTACGAAGGAATCGACGAGCGTCTGCTCGAGGCGGAGGTGGACGAGGAATGGTCGCTGGGGGACTATGTGCTCTCTGGCGGCGAACTGGCGGCAATGGCCATGATCGACGCCTGTGTGCGGCTGCTGCCGGGCGCGCTGGGGCACGACGATTCGGCGATGCAGGACTCGTTTACCGAGGGCCTGCTGGATTGCCCGCATTACACGCGGCCGGAGGTCGTGGCCGGCCGCGCGGTGCCCCCGGAACTCTTGACGGGGCACCACGCACAGATCGAGCGCTGGCGCCGCCGGGAGGCGCTCGGACGAACATGGGAACGCAGGCCGGACCTGCTGGCGCGGCTTGCCCCCGGGCCAGACGACGCGGCCCTGCTGGACGAATATCGCTGCCTGCGGCGAGATGCCGCGGGTGGCCGCAATGGCGATGACTGAGGTTTTGACGATGAACAGCATTATTCAGCAACTGGAAGCCGAGCAGATGAAGCCGTCGGTACCGGATTTTGGCCCCGGCGACACGGTCGTGGTGCAGGTCAAGGTGCGCGAGGGCGACCGCGAACGCCTCCAGGCCTTCGAGGGCGTGGTGATCGCCAAGCGCAACCGCGGCCTGAATTCCGCCTTCACGGTGCGGAAGATCTCTTCGGGCAATGGGGTCGAGCGGGCGTTCCAGACCCACAGTCCTCTGGTCGCGGACATCAAGGTGAAGCGCCGCGGTCGGGTGCGCCGGGCAAAGCTCTACTACCTGCGGGACCGGACCGGCAAGGCGGCCCGGATCAAGGAAGACGTGAAGGCCATCCGCCAGGGCAAATCCGGCTGACCCGGACCGTCCATGTGCGTGGTGCGGCAGGCTGTCGACCGGCACTGGCAGCCGGGCGGGGCGCTTCGCCCGCTCCCGCGGGGCCGGGGCGACTGCTGAAGCCCGCGTGCACCGCATTCACGGCCTGAACCGGGCTTTCACCGCGCCCGGATGCCACGGCCTGCCGGCCGCCGTGGCCTTTGCGCCATGATCGTGAAGACGCAGCGCCGCACCCCCTGGGGTGTGGCACTTTCCTTCGTCTGGACACGGACGCCGGCCGGTGGGCTGCTTGCGGCCGGATGGATCGATTCGGATTCGGGTGACGACCCGGCGCTTGCCGGGGAATGCGACCGGCTGAAAGCCACACCGGCTGGCCCGTCAGCAACCGTTTTGTCGATCCCCGTACCTTTCGAGCCCGCCGACTTCTTTCGGGATCCCCGCTGTTGGCGCCCGCCCGGCGATGTACCCGCGGGGTCCGCGCATCAGCGCAAGGTTTGGCGCGCGCTGTGTGCCATTCCCGTCGGCGAGACCCGCAGCTATGGCCAGATCGCCCGCGAAATCGGGTCGGCGCCGCGGGCAGTCGGGCAGGCCTGTCGGGCCAACCCCTGGCCGCTGTTCATTCCGTGTCACCGCG
>PWRV01000174.1 GCA_003563455.1 Thioalkalivibrio sp. | reverse complement strand
GGTCAATCGGCGTTTCGTCAGATATCCGCGTAGTCCGCGTAGGCGGCCTCGATCTCGTCGCGGAAGGTGTCCGCAATGCGTTCGCGCTTCATTTTCAGCGTGGGGGTCAGCAGACCATGGTCCACCGTCCACGGCTCGCGCAGCGGGATCAGACGCCGGATCCGCGCGTAGCCCGGGAAGCCGGTGAGCTGGCGGTTCGCCCGTGCCGCCAGGCTGCGTTCGACGAAGCGGCTTCGAAGGTCTTCGTCATTCGCGGGATCCACGTCGAGTTGCGCGGCAACCTCGCGCCACGCGTCCGGATTCAGCACCACGAGCGCCGACAGGAAGGGCCGGCCCTCACCGACGATCATCACCTGGTCGAACAGGCTGTCGAGCTGGATCGCCATCTCCATGTCGGCCGGCGGGAGCTTTTCGCCGTTGCCGAGCACGATGATGTCCTTGATCCGCCCGGTGATGAAGATATGACCCTGTTCGTCGAAGCGGGCCTTGTCGCCGGTGTGCAGCCAACCGTCCTCGTCGATCGCGGCCTTCGTCGCCTCGTCGTTCTTCCAGTAGCCGAGCATCACCGAGGGACTGCGGGTCAGCAGCTCGTCATTGGGTCCTACGCGTGTTTCCACCCCCGGCAGGGGCAGGCCGATCGAGGCGGGCAGGTTGTCGTCCGGCCGGTTGGCGCTGACCACGGGACTGGATTCGGTCAGCCCGTAACCGTGATAGACGGGCAGGCCGAGGCCGATGAAGAAGCGGGCGATCGGGGGCGGCAGGGGGGCGCCGCCACAGACCGCGTACTGCATGCGACCGCCGAGCCGCGCGCGGACCTTGCGGGCCACGAGCCGGTCGAGCAGGGGCCAGAGCAGCGAGCGCGGGGACCAGCCGGCGCGTCCCTGCTCGTGCTCGAACCGGGCCCAGCCGGTGTCGACGGTAAGCCGGAACAACGCCCGCGCAAAGCCCGACTTCTGTTTCAGACCGGCCTGGATCTTCGCGTACACGCTTTCGTAGATGCGGGGCACGGAGATCAGCACGGTGGGCCGGACCACCGTCAGGTCCTCTCCGAGCTGCGGGATCGAGCGGGCGAAGGCCACCTCCGCGCCGATCATCATCGGCAGGTAGCAGCCGGCGGTGCGCTCGAGCGTGTGCGAGAGCGGCAGGAAGGAGAGAAAGATGTCATCCTGGTTCAGCGGTCCGCACTGTGACGCGGCGTGGGCATTGAACAGGATGTTGCGATGCGACAGCATCACGCCCTTCGGCCGGCCGGTGGTGCCGGAGGTGTAGACGATGCTCGCCAGTGCATCCGCTTCGACCGAGCGGGTGATCAGCTCGCCGTCCAGCCCGAACAGCCAGTCGGGCGCCATCTTCAGGCGCGGATCGCCGGGCAGGTCCTCGTCGTCGATGCTGTGGAGCGAGATGATGCTCTTCACCGTGGGCATGCGGTCCCGCGCCGGGGTCAGGCGGCGCCACTGGATCTTGCCCTCCACCAGCAGCAGCTTCACGCCCGCCTGTTCCAGGATATAGGCGATGTTGTCGGCGCGGTCGTCGGTATACAGCGGGATGGTGATCAGTCCCAGACCCAGCGCCGCCTGATCGAAGGTGACCCACTCCCGGCAGTTGCGCAGCATCATCGCAACGCGGTCTCCCGGCTCAAGCCCCTCGCGCCGCAGCGCGAACTGCCAGCGTCCGACTTCCGCCGCCATGTCGGCCCAGGTGCATTGGACCCAGTCACCGCGGGCGTGATCGTACTGTCGGTAGGCGGTCTTCGTGGGGTTCGCATGCACCCGCTCGCGGAAGAGGCCGGCGAGGCTCTCGGCCCTTTCCGGGGGGATCACGGATGTGGTCATGGTGCTCCTGAGACGACGCGGCGCCCACGCGGGCGGTGTCCGGTTTTTACCGGTTGGTGCGCTGGAGTGCAACCGCGGAGTCTTCGGGGACAGATTTATCCATCTGTCAGAAAACTCCCTCCCCCGCGTGCGGGGGAGGGTTGGGGAGGGGGAAGGTTGGGGTAAGCCGCACCGCCCCTAAAGCCCCAGCGGGTGCCGCACCGGCGCCACCGCGAGGGTGCCCTGAAAGAGAGTCCAGCCAACGAAGAAGATCACGCCCCCTCCCGCAATCCCCACGGCCGGGCCGGCGTAGCGCAGTCCGCTCAGCGGCGTGGGCCGCAGCAGGCTTCGGGTCCAGTCGCGGGCCTGCACCGCGAGGATCGCGAGCACGGAGACAGTGATCGCGGTGCCCAGCGACATCGCCAGCACCGCCGCGATACCCGCGAGCCAGATGCCCAGCAGATAGGAGACCGCCATCACCAGCACCGCACCGGAACACGGGCGGATACCCACCGCAAGCACGGTCGCATACCAGGGTCCGCGCTGGTTGGGATTCACGTGGTGCGGCGTGCCGCAGCCGCAGTCTGGCCCGTGCGAGTGGTTGCCGGTTGCCGGCTGTGGCCCGCGGATCGCCGGGTGGTTCCCGGTTTCGACCGGAGTAAAGGTACCGGGAGCCATCAGCGTGCCGCTCGCGGTAGCGGGCGGCGCAGCGGCTGAATCGGCGCCGCGCCGTTCCGCGTCGACGGCCTGCCGTCGCAGTCGCCAGATCGATCGCAGGCCCCGCCAGACGAGCCACAATCCGAGTAGCGCGACCAGCAGGAAGCTCGCGAGCTCGAGGTGGCGGACCTGGCCCATCGTGTCCCTGGCCAGCCACCCGAGCACCCCGATCAAAATCAGCACGGCGGCAATCGCGGTGACGCCTTGCATCAGCGAGGCGGCGGTGGACAGCCAGATTCCCCTTCCCAGACTCTGGCGGTGAGTCAGCAGGTAGGTGCTGATCACAGCCTTGCCATGGCCGGGCCCGGCCGCGTGGAAGATGCCGTAGAGGAAGCTCGCGATGATCAGGGCCGCGGCGGTGCGCGCGGTCGGTGTCTCGTCGAGCTCGTGCAGGACGGTGGTCAGTTGTCGGTGCAGGTCCCTTTGTGTCTGCACGATCCAGGCCGACGCGCGGTCCATCAGGCCTGGCTCGGCGGCCTCGTCGGCGGGTGCCGGGGCAAAGGGGCTGGAGGTTGCCGTCGTCGGCGCGAGCAGCAGCGCCAGCAGTGCCACCAGTGCCAGCACGACGACGGAGCGAAGCAGGGTCGGCCGGTTGCTCGCCCGGAACCTTCGCAATGGATGCAGGAGGTTTCCCATGAATTTCCCGGTCACCTATCGCGAATTGCATTCAACGAAAACGACCTCGGCGAAGCGCCTGCCGAGATCCTCGATGGGCGCGCGCTGGTCGCGATCGAACGTCGCCGCATAGGCCACCAGCCACGGTTCGGGCCTCGCGGGCTGGACATGCGCCGTGCAGCCGCCGCCGCCCGCAAGATGAATCACGTCTTCCGCGTCGTGCAGGATCTCGATCCAGTAAGTCGGGTCGTAGACGCGGTAGTTCAGCGGTTGCGCGGGTTCCGGTCGCGCCGCCTCCAGCGGCAGGTCGAACTTCAGATGCAGCCGCCGCTGGCGCAGGTGCAGTGAGCCATTGCGCGCGGGCGCCGGCACGAGGCGACGCTCGCCAAGCTCGATTTCCGTGAAATAGTCGTATTCGCGCAGGTTTCCGAGCATGCGTTCGGTCAT
>PWRV01000194.1 GCA_003563455.1 Thioalkalivibrio sp. | reverse complement strand
TGAAGCATCATGTCCATGTTCATCGTGGTGATCCAGCCCTGGCCCTCGTCGTCCTCGACGACCGCGATGCGGCAGGGCAGAAAGCCGGCGAAGATCACGTCGTGCTGAACCATTTCGTTGGCGATCAGCGCGTCGCAGAAGGCCAGGATGCGCATGTAGTTCGCCTCGTGGCCCATCGCATGCACCTGCTCGGACAGCGGCAGGTCGGAGACCATCATGAAATTGAGCAGGTTGGCCCGCAGTTTCATCGACTCCACTGCGTCGTGAACCGATACGCCATCCTCGATCTGCCAGGTCACCATGCTGTGACGGACCATCTGCTGCATTGTTTCGCGGTCCATCTCCATTTCCATCTCCGGCTCCACGGAGGAGGCGGGGGCGGCAGCGACCATGCCGAGGGCAAGCAGCAGCGTTAAAAGCATTTTCTTCATCAGGGCTATCCTCCAGTCGGTGTGTGCTCCAGGGCGAGCAACAGTCTATCAGACGCTCCGCACCCTTCGGGTTATTCCCCCAAGGCGCGACCCCGCAACATCACAGATCGAGCAGCATCCGGCCCGGGTCCTCCAGCGACTCCTTCACCGACACCAGGAATCGAACCGCGTCCGCGCCATCGATCAGGCGGTGATCGTAGGACAACGCCACGTACATCATCGGCCGGATCACAATCTCGCCTTTGCGCGCCACGGGCCGTTCCTGGGTGGCGTGCATCCCGAGAATCGCGCTCTGCGGCGGATTCAGGATGGGCGTCGACAGCAGGGAACCGAAGACCCCGCCGTTGGTGATGGTGAAGGTCCCGCCGCGCAGGTCGTCGAGGTCGAGGCGGCCGTCCTTTGCGCGCTCCGCGAATTCGCGGATCTGGCCCTCGATCGCGGCCAGCGACAGCTGTCCGGCATTGCGCAGCACTGGAACCACCAGACCGCGGGGAGAGGACACGGCGATGCCGATGTCGGCGTGATGGTGGTAGACGATCTCGTTGCCGTCCAGTGCGGCGTTGATCACCGGAAAGCGCCGCAGCGCCAGTGCACAGGCGGCGACGAAGAAGCCCATGAAACCGAGCCGCACCCCGTGCCGCTCCTGGAACGCGTCCTTGTGCCGGGCACGAAGCGCCATCACCTCGGAAAGGTCCACCTCGTTGAACGTGGTGAGCATCGCCGTGCTCTGCTTGGCGTGCAGCAGACGTTCGGCGATGCGCGCCCGCAGCCGGGACATGGACACCCGTTCCTCGCCGCGCGTGCCCGACGGCGCCGGCGCCTGCCCCGAGGGGCGCGGGCGCGGCGGTTCGGGCGGGGTGGGCGGAGCGCTGGCAGGCGCGGGTTCGGGTTCGGCTCCGGTGCGCGGTTCCTCGGCGGAAACGCCGGCCGCGGGTCTGGCGGGGGGCGCCGGTTCTTCGGAACCTGCGGTGGCCGGCTCGGCCGGGCTGGCCTGGCGTTCGGCCAGAAAGCGTTCGACGTCCTCTTTCAGCAGCCTGCCGTTCTGCCCGCTCCCCTCGATCTCCGAGGCATCGAGTTCGTGCTCCGCAAGCAGCCGGCGCACAGCGGGGCTTGGCGTCGGTGGCGCGGCCGGCACAGGCGGCAGCTCGTCGCCCGTTGCCTCCGGGCCCGTCGCAGCGTCCGGTTCCGCGGACGGGGCAGGCTTCTCCGGAGCCGATTTCTCCGGAGCCGGTTCCTCCGGAGCGGTTCCGGCGGGCGCCCCGGGCGAAATGTAGCCGAGCACGGCATCCGCTTCGACCACGGCACCCTCCTCGACGGTGTACTCGTCGAGGACGCCATTGATCGGTGCCGGCACCTCGAGCACCACCTTGTCGGTCTCGAGTTCGGCCAGCAGGTCGTCCCGCCGGACCCGGTCGCCGGGCTTTTTGTGCAGGGCGACCACGGTCGCATCGGCCACCGATTCCGGCAGCTCGGGGACCCGAAGGGTGGTGCGTTCCTCGGACATCGGCAATTCCTTGTGCTTGCGCGTTCTACAGGGTGGGGCGGGGCGTGTCGCGGGCCGTGATCGGCCCGAAGCCGCGCCGGATCAGCTCGTCCTGCTGGGCCTTGTGCACCTCGGGGTAACCGACCGCTGGCGCGGCGGCCGGGGGCCGCGCGACGGCGTGCAGCACCTGTCCGCGGACCTCGAGCAGCGCGTTCAGGCGGGGCTGGACAAAGCCGAGATAGCCCTGGTTTTCCGGCTCGTCCTGGATCCACACGAATTCCGTCGCCTGGTCATAGCGCCCGAGAAGCCGCGTGAGCTCCGCCTCGGGGAAGGGGTAGCACTGTTCCAGCCGCAGGATCGCGGTGTCTTCGTGACCGTTTTCGCGCTTTTCACTGAGCAGGTCGTAGTACAGACGTCCCGCGGTCAGCATCACCCGCCGCACCGCGGCGGGCTCCGGCGCATCGATGTCATCGATCACATTCTGGAACTGCCCGCTGGCCAGTTCGTCGAGGTCGCTGACTGCAAGCTTGTGGCGCAGCAGGCTCTTTGGGGTCATTACGACCAGCGGCTTGCGGTAGGGCCGCAGCATCTGGCGGCGCAGAAGGTGGAAGATCTGGGCCGGCGTGGTCGGCACGCACACCTGCATGTTCTCCTGCGCACAGAGCTGAAGGAAGCGTTCCGGGCGCGCGGAGGAGTGTTCCGGACCCTGGCCCTCGTAGCCGTGCGGCAGCAGCAGCACCAGGCCGCAGAGGCGGTCCCACTTCTGCTCGCCGGAGCTGATGAACTGGTCGATCACGACCTGCGCACCGTTTGCGAAGTCACCGAACTGCGCCTCCCAGAGCACCAGTGCATTCGGAAACGCGGTCGCATAGCCGTATTCGAAGGCCAGGACCGCCTCTTCCGACAGCAGGGAGTCGATCACCAGGAAACGCGGGTTTTCCGGATCCAGCCGGCGCAGGGGCACGCAGGCCTCGCCGGTCTCCTGGTTGTGTAGCACCGCGTGGCGATGGAAGAAGGTGCCGCGCCCGGAGTCCTGTCCGGACAGGCGGATGCGGTAGTCATCCTGGATCAGGGTCGCGTAGGCGAGCGTTTCTGCGGTGCCCCAGTCCAGGGATTGTTCGCCACTGGCCATCGTCCTGCGCGCATCGAGGATCCGGCGCACGCGCGGATGCACGGTGAAGGCCTCGGGCAGGTTGTTGAGCCGCTCGAGCAGGCTGCCGAGCTCGCCCCGGGCGACGCCGGTGGGGACGTCCTGGTCCCAGGACTGGTTGATGAATGCGGCCCAGTCGGTGCGGTCGTGGCCGTTGATCACATCGCGCGGCAACAGGCCCGGCACCACCGACTCGCCGGCATCCAGCGAATCCCGGTAGCGCTCCTGCATCCGTTCGACGGCCTCCTCGTCGAGAACCCCGTCCGCGATCAGCTGGGTCGCGTAGCGCTGGCGGGTGGTGGGCAGGTTGCGGATGATCCGGTACATCATCGGCTGGGTCGCGGAGGGTTCATCGGCCTCGTTGTGCCCCTGGCGGCGGTAGCAGACCAGGTCGATGACCACGTCCTTGCCGAAGCGCATCCGGTAGTCCAGCGCCACCTGGGTCACGAAGACCACCGACTCGGGGTCGTCGCCGTTCACGTGAAAAATCGGCGCGTTCACCATCTTCGCCACGTCGGTCGCGTAATGCGTGGACCT
>PWRV01000170.1 GCA_003563455.1 Thioalkalivibrio sp. | reverse complement strand
GGATATGACAAGCTTGACCAGGAGGGTCGCGATGCCTTCGATCGATTGCTGGGCTACCCGGACAATCTCTTGCTGGATCTGGTGCTGGGCCGCCAGCAGACCGTTGACGCGGGCATAGCCCGGCTTGTCCCGCTCATCCGCGCCGCCGCTGCGGCTCGCACTGGGGAGTGACCGTGTCCTGACCGCTCTCGGGGCGCTGGGTCTGACCGGCGTCGCGACCGCGGTGATGGTCCATACGCTCCTGTTCAGCGGGCCCTGGCTCGCGCTTCTGGCGCTGTTCGGGGCGACTGTCGCCGTGGCCTGGACATTTCGATCGCCAGCGCCGCGGTGGGACTGGTTGGGCTGCGACGCCGAGGGCCAATGGTGGCTGGCGACGCGGGCTGGCCTCCGGGAAGAGAGGCGGCTCGCGATTCGGGTAGGCCCGGATACCCGCGTGGGCGCCCGGTTGGTGGTGCTGGTCTGGCGGGCTCCCGAGAGCGGCCGCAGCGGTGTGCTCTGGGTGCCCTGGTGGCGGATGGATCCCGAGGATTTCCGGCGCCTGCGCGCGCGTCTGCGCTGGCCGGTGGACGCACCCGGGAAACCCGGTCTTGGCGCGCGGCTTCAGGCGGTGCACCGGCAAGCGGTTGCTATACTCGCGGCCGTTTCCAGGCACGGAGTGCGATCGATGAACACCCCGAGACAGATGGCGGCGGTCGAGCACCTGCTGAGCGATGACCCGGACCACGTTTACACCGAGGACGAACTCGACGCGATCGAGGCCGTCGATCCGGAGCTCGCGCTGCGCCTGGATCGCGCCCAGACCTTTGCCCAGCGTGAAGCGGCGGATGTGCCGGCAGACGGACCGATCGACGAGGCGGATGTGCGTCAGGCGGTGGAGGAGGCGCGCCGTATCCTGATGCAGGATGGCGGCGACATCGAGTACGTGGGGCTCGATGGGCGCACGGTCCAGGTACGTTTGAAGGGAGCCTGTGTCGGCTGCCCGCGGTCGACCCTTGATCTGAAGAACGTGGTTGAGCGGCTGGTGCGCTCACGGGCACCGGGCGTCGAGCGGGTCGCCAACACCTTCTGAGCGCGGGCATGCGCCGCGCGGCGGCTCAGGTGATGACGTCCGGCGCACCCTTGCCGGTGCGGTTCCGGATGTCGGCTACGGATTCGGCGATCTCGATCAGCGCCGCCAGTGCGGCCTGGTTGTCCTGGTCCAGTTGATCCCCGACGGTCTCGTGACGCTCCAGATAGACGCGCAGTGTCGCACCCATGGTCCCGGTGCCGGAGAGGCGGAAGACGATTCGGGACCCGTCTTCGAAAAGGATCCGCAGGCCCTGACCCGTGCTGACGCTGTCGTCGACCGGGTCCCGGTAGCTGAAGTCGTCGGCCGCGCGGACCCGCAGGTTGCCGAAGCTTCTGCCCGGTAATTCGGGAACTGCGGCGCGCAGCCGCGCCATCAGCTCGTCCGCGCGCCCGCTGTCGATCTCCTCGTAATCGTGCCGCGTGTAGTAGTGTCGGCCGAACCGCTGCCAGTGCTCGCGCACGATCGTCGACACCGACTGGCCACGCGTGGCGACCAGATTCAGCCAGAACAGTACCGCCCAGAGACCGTCCTTTTCGCGGACGTGATCGGAGCTGGTTCCGAAGCTCTCTTCGCCGCAGAGCGTGATGCGCCCATCGTCGAGCAGGTTACCGAAGAATTTCCATCCCGTTGGCGTCTCGTAGCAGGGGATGCCGAGCGCCTCCGCGACCGTGTCGATCGCCTGGCTGGTGGGCATGCTGCGGGCGACGCCCTTCAGCCCGTCGCGGTAGGCCGGTATCCGGTGTGCGTTGGCGGCCAGCACCGCGAGGCTGTCGCTCGGGCTGACAAAGAAACCGGATCCCAGAATCATGTTGCGGTCCCCGTCGCCATCCGACGCGGCACCAAAATCGGGCGCACGGCGACCGTACATCAGCTCGCCAAGCTCCCGAGCGTGGGTCAGATTGGGGTCGGGGTGACGCCCGCCGAAGTCGGCCAGCGGTTCCTTGCGCATCACCGTGCCCGGCGGAGCCCCCAGCCGTTGCTCGAGAATCTCCTCTGCATAGGGTCCGGTGACCGCGTGCATTGCATCGAAGCGCATGGTGAACGACCCCGACTGGAGCAGGGCGCGCATCGCCGGAAAATCGAACAGCGATTCCATCAGATCCGCATAGTCACGAACGGGGTCGACCACTTCGACTTCCATGTCGCCGACCTGATGATGGCCGACGTGATCGATGTCCACGTGCGGCGCACGCGCGATCCGGTAGTGATCGATCTCAAGGCTCGCGGCGTGAATCGCTCCGGTCACCGATTCGGGTGCCGGACCGCCATTGGCCACATTGAACTTGATTCCGAAGTCGCCCTTGGGGCCGCCGGGGTTGTGGCTGGCTGAAAGTACGATGCCACCGGCAGCGCCGCGCGTGCGGATCAGGTGGCTGGCCGCGGGTGTCGAGAGGATACCGCCGCGGCCGACGGTGACCTTGCGGATCTCATTGGCACAGGCCATCCGGAGGATGACCTGAACCGCCTCCCGATTGAAGAAGCGTCCATCCCCGCCGAGCACCAGCTCACCGCCGCGCAGCTTCGGCTGACTGTCGAAAATGCTCTGGACAAAGTTCTCGAGGTAATGGGGTTTTCGAAACGACGAGACCTGCTTGCGCAAACCGGAGGTTCCGGGTTTCTGGTCCGTGAACGGGCGGGTCGATACGACGGTGATTTCCATCTTCGTTTCTAGTCCCTGGCCTGGGCGGAGTGCGGTGATCGGGACGCGCAACCTTCGCAGGGGAAATTAGCAGAAATGGGGGGAGGTGTCTCGGGCAGACCAGCCTTCGCCGATCTCTGCAATTTGACCGGACACGGGCAGGGGCTCGGTGTTGTCAGGGGCCTCCAACACAGTACACTCCGGCGCATGATTCTGGAACGACCACTGCCGATCCATCTGAATGCGCGCCAAGCGAGTTTCGCGGCGCTGATGGAGATGTACGAAAGCAATTACCTCCGCCTCCGGCGACTGTGCCCGGACCTGGACGCGCTTGCGGATGAGCAGGTCTCTCGGGTCGCGGGTGCATCGGATCTGCACCTGGCGGTCCTGGAACGTACCCCCTATACGACGACGCTGCGACTGACCTACGAATTCGGAAGCGGGGAGCGAACGCGGCGACAGCCGGACCTGAGCATCCGGATGTTCCACGACGCTCGGCAGGCCGAGGGCGTCGGACGCTATTGCCGCCGCACGGGGCAGGATCTGCGTCTGGAAATGCGCGCCGGTGTCTCCGGGCTGGCATGCCGGTGGCGGCACAACCGCTTCCTGTTCAAGTGGCTGGGCTTCTGTCTGACGCAGGGGCACCATTTTCGGGTACTTACGGCACCCCCCTCGCGACCGCTGGTCGACCCACTGATCTGATTTCCGACCGTTACCGTGAAGGTGCCGCATTTCTCCCCTCTCCCGCAGGCGCGGGAGGGGGGTCGCGTCTCGGGGTGAAGCGGATCCCGATGACCGTCAGCGTTCCAGGTACTTGAGCTTGTCCGGCTTTCCGTCCCACTCCTCGGCGTCGGGCGGCGGGTCCTTGCGGGCAGTTATCACTGGCCACGATCGCGAGAGTTCCGCGTTCAGTTCGATGAACTCCTCCTGTCCCTCCGGAACATCATCCTCCGGAACAATCGCCTCGGCCGGGCACTCGGGCTCGCACAGGGTGCAGTCGATACACTCGTCGGGATCGATCACCAGGAAGTTCGGCCCCTCGTGAAAGCAATCCACCGGGCACACTTCGACGCAATCCGTGTACTTGCACTTGATGCAGTTTTCAAGAACGACGTAGGTCATGCGGTTCTCCGTTTTCGAATAGCCGGCACTGTATTTCGCCGCGGCATTCTAACCCCAGATCAGCCGGCAGGTGCGAACACGCACGCCGGTTGCCGGAAACCGCGACGGGCTGGCCCCTGCCGGCACGTTCAGTCCAGCAGTTCCCGCAGCCGGTAAAGGGTCTCCAGCGCCTGGCGGGGTGTCATCCGGTCCGGGTCGAGGCCTCTGATCTCCTCGAGCAGCACCGCGCCGGGTCCGGGATCGGGTGACGCTGTCGGCGTGGAGAACAGTCCGAGTTGGGGCTGCGCGTCGGCGGCCAGCGCCCGGGCCTCCAGCTCGGCCAGGTGCGCGCGCGCCCGCTGCAGCGCCGCGGCCGGCACTCCGGCCAGTGCCGCCACGTGCAGACCGTAGCTCTGGTTCGCGGGGCCTTCCTGGATCTGGTGCAGGAAGACCACGGTGTCCTGATGCTCGATCGCGTCGGTGTGCACGTTGGCGACGCCGCGTTCCCGTTCGGCCAGTGCGGTGAGCTCGAAATAGTGGGTCGCGAACAATGTCAGCGAGCGGTTGTACCGGGCGAGCTGTTCGGCACAGGCCAGTGCGAGTGCCAGGCCATCGGACGTGCTGGTGCCGCGCCCGACCTCGTCCATCAGGACCAGGCTGTCGCGTCCGGCGTTGTGCAGTATGTTCGCCGCTTCGGTCATCTCCACCATGAAGGTCGACCGGCCCGAAGCCAGGTCGTCGGAGGCACCGATCCGGGTGAAGACGCGGTCGATCGGCCCGATTCGCGCCGAGCGCGCCGGAACGAAGCTGCCCGTGCAGGCGAGGATCACGATCAACGCGGTCTGGCGCATGTAGGTGGATTTCCCGCCCATGTTCGGGCCGGTGATGACCAGCAGGCGGCGCGTCTCGGGGTCGAGAGACACGTCGTTCGGCACAAAGGGCTGTTCCAGGGCCGCCTCGACTACGGGATGTCGGCCGGCCTCGATCCGGATCCCCCCGTCGGATGTCATCACCGGGCATGTCCAGTCTCGATGATCGGCCAGCGCCGCGAGCGAACAGAACACGTCGAGTTCGGCAGTGGCATCGGCGAATTCCCTGAGGTTGTCCATCTGACTCTGAAGCTCGGTCAGCAGTCCATCGAAGAGCTGCCGCTCCAGGGTCTTGGCCCGATCCCGAGCGGAAAGAATCTCGTCCTCGAAGCGTTTCAACTCCTCGGTGGTGTAGCGTTCCGCGTTCTTCAGCGTCTGACGGCGCACAAACCGAGGGGGCACTTGGTCCGACAGGCTCCGCGCGACCTCGATGTAATACCCATGCACCCGGTTGTAGGCGACCTTCAGCTGGTGCAGTCCGGTTGCTTCGCGTTCCCGCGCCTCGATCTCCCGCAGGACGTCCTCGGCGTCGTTTTCCAGACGGCGAAGGCGATCCAGCTCGGGGTCGAATCCCGATCGGATCACGCCCCCGTCACTCAGGCGCACCGGTGGCCGCTCTTCCAGGGCTCGCGCCAGCAGCGCGGCAAGCTCCGTCCGTGGCAGGAGCCGGTCCCGCAGCGGTCCGAGAGGCGAGGGTGGCAGGCCGCCGGAAAGGGCCTCGTGCAGCGGCGGCAGGCGCTCCAGGGCATGCAGCAGAGCCACCAGGTCGCGCGGCCGGGCCGTGCCGAGGGCGACTCGGCTGAGGATCCGCTCGCAGTCCGCGATGCCCGCGAGCGGCCGGTGCAGCGCCTCTGTCAGCCCGGTCTCGAGCAGTTCGCGGATCAGGCCCTGCCGTGCCCGAATGTGGTCCTGGTCGCGCAACGGCTGGTTGAGCCAGCGGCCGAGCAGTCGAGAGCCCATCGCGGTGTGCGTGCAATCGAGCAGCGCCAGCAGGCTGCCGTCTCTCGATCCGCTGAGCGTCCGGTTTATTTCCAGATTCTGCCGCGTGACCGCGTCGAGCTGGAGCGTATTCCCGTGGGCTTCACGCGCGAGGCCGGTGATGTGACCAAGCTCGCCCTGGTAACGGCTCTGGACGTAGGTGAGCAGCGCGCCGGCGGCCGCGAGCCCCAGCGGCAGGTCTTCGCAGCCGAAGCCGGCGAGATCCCGGGTACGGAAATGCTGGATCAGCGCGCGGCGAGCGGAAACCGGGTCGAAGTGCCACTCCGGCAGGGTTTGACTGCCGGGGAATTCTGCCGCAAGGCGCTCCGGCACCAGGCATTCCACCGGATCGAGGCGGGCGAGTTCGGCGGCCAGCGTTGGCCGGTCACCGACTTCCAGCACGCTGAACCGTCCGCTGGCAAACTCGAGGATGCCAAGTCCCACCGGGTTCGCGTTCGCCCCCGGGGCTCCCGGGGCTCCCGGGGCTCCCGGGCAGAGCGCGACGATCAGCCGGGCCTCGCGGGCATCGAGCAGCGCCTCCTCGGAGACAGTGCCGGGGGTCACCACGCGTACAACCTCGCGCTGCACCGGACCCTTGCCCGCGCCGACCTCGCCGGTCTGCTCGCAGATGGCGGCGGGGACGCCCTTGCGCAGCAATCGCGCGAGGTAGTTCTCCATGGTGTGCACCGGAATACCGGCCATCGGGATTGGCTGACCGGCGGACTCGCCGCGCCGGGTCAGGGTGATGTCCAGCAGTTCCGCCGCACGCTGGGCGTCTTCGTAAAACAGTTCGTAGAAATCGCCCATGCGGTAAAGCAGCAGGGTGTCCGGGTATTCCGCCTTGATGCGCAGATACTGCTGCATCATGGGTGTATGGGCTGACAGGGGGGTCATCGCAACAGCTTGGGGGAAAACCGCGATTATAGGGCAGGTAACGGGGTCGCCCAGAGGGCTCGCCTCCCGGCGACCTTCGCCGCGGCTTCCGTTGTGCTGCACCCTCTCGTTACACTGCGGTCACCATCGGAGCTCTCCGGTAGCGCCGCGTCTTGCGGCTGGAGGGGGGGGTTAGTCGGGACGTTGAGGAACAGTTGATGGTGGAAGCCGGGTCTCCGGAAGATGGCAAGCCGCTGGGGCCGCCGTTGCCCGAGCCTCCTGTCGCCGAACTCGCAGCCCGGCTCCAGGAGCGGCGCCTGCGGTTGTGCACCGCCGAATCCTGCACCGGCGGCGTGATCGCCGCGCGCCTGACCGACATGCCGGGCAGCTCTGCCTGGTTCGAATGCGGTTGGGTGACCTACAGCAATGCAGCGAAGACCCAGATGCTCGGCGTTGCGCCGGAGCTGCTCGAGCGCTGTGGTGCGGTCAGCGCTCCGGTTGCCGAGGCCATGGCCCGCGGAGCCCTCGCCGGCGCCGATGCGGATCTCGCGGTAGCGGTCACCGGCATCGCGGGTCCCGGCGGTGGCAGCCCGGAGAAGCCGGTGGGGCTGGTGTGGTTTGCCTGGGCGCGTCGGGGTCGGGGCTGCCGCACCGCGGAGCGGGTGTTCCCCGGAAACCGGGAACAGGTGCGCGCCGCGGCTGCGGCGTGGTGCCTGCATCAGTTGCTGAAGCACGAACTCGCGGCCGACTGAGCGAAGCGGCAACAAGCTTCCCACGGACCCTGCGGTGGCTGCGTGCGCTTGGGCTGAAAAGCCGGTTGTGGGATACTCCGCCCCGGCCGGAACGTCTGAAAACACCAAGGAGGAAAGTGTGGACGAAAACCGCAAGAAGGCGCTCGCTGCCGCGCTTGGACAGATCGAGCGCCAGTTCGGCAAGGGCGCGGTCATGCGCATGGGGGACGGAACCGCCGTGCGGGACGTGGAGGTCGTGTCGACGGGCTCGCTGGCGTTGGACGTCGCATTGGGTATCGGCGGCGTGCCCCGCGGACGCGTGGTCGAGATCTACGGTCCGGAATCCTCGGGCAAGACCACCTTGACGCTGCACGTGGTCGCGGAGTGCCAGAAGCAGGGGGGCACCGCGGCATTCATCGATGCCGAGCACGCGCTCGATCCGGGTTACGCACAGAAGCTGGGCGTGAATGTCGACGAACTGCTGATCTCCCAGCCCGACACCGGCGAGCAGGCGCTGGAGATTGCCGACATGCTGGTGCGCAGCGGTGCGGTCGATCTCGTGGTGGTGGACTCGGTAGCGGCGCTGACGCCAAAGGCGGAGATCGAGGGCGAGATGGGTGACGCCCATGTGGGTCTGCAGGCGCGTCTGATGTCCCAGGCTCTGCGCAAGCTCACCGCAAACATCAAAAGATCAAATACTTTGGTGATCTTCATCAACCAGATTCGGATGAAGATCGGTGTGATGTTCGGCAGTCCGGAGACGACCACCGGCGGCAACGCGCTGAAGTTCTACGCCTCGGTCCGGATGGACATCCGCCGGATCGGTGCGATCAAGCGCGGCGACGAGGTGATCGGCAACGAGACCCGGGTGAAGGTGGTGAAGAACAAGATGGCCCCGCCGTTCAAGGAGGCGCACTTCGAGATTCTCTACGGCGAAGGCATCTCGCGGCTGGGCGAGGTCATCGAACTGGGTGTGAAGCAGGGCCTGATCGACAAGGCCGGCGCCTGGTACAGCTACAATGGCGAACGCATCGGGCAGGGCAGGGAGAATGCCCGCCAGTTTCTGAAGGAAAACCCGGATATCGCCACGGACATCGAGCAGAAGCTGCGCGCGGTTTATCTGCCCAGCCGCCAGCATGCGGGCGAAGAGCCGGAAAGCGCCGAGGGATGATCCGGACGCGGCCTACGCGGCCGGGTTGCGCCTGCTCGCCCGCCGCGAGCACAGCGAGATCGAGTTGCGCGGGAAGCTGGCACAGCGCGGGTTTGCCAAGCCCCTGGTCGCGTCCGCGCTCGAGCGGCTGCACGCGGACGGTTATCTGAGCGAGGAACGATTCGCGCACTCGCTCGTGCGGCACCGCGCCGATCAGGGTTACGGTGAGCTGCGTATCCGCGCAGAGCTCGCCCGGCATGCGCTCGACGGACCGTTCCTGGAACAGGCTCTGCTCGAACTCGATGCGGACTGGGTGGAACGGGCCCTGTACCAGGCCCGGCGGCACTTCCCTTCGCTCCCCGACAGCGGTCCGGAGACCGCGCGGGTGCTGCGTCACCTGACGCAGCGCGGCTTCCCCCCAACAGTGGCCCGTTCGGCACTCGCGCGGTGGGCCGAAAGCGTGCAGGAACAGGGGTGAAATCCGCACAAGCGCAGCAACCCCATGATACCCTTCGCGTTTACGTAACAGTTGCAACGGACTTTGATGAAAAGCGCTGAAATCCGCCGAAGGTTCCTTGATTTCTTTGTCCGCCACGGGCACGCGGAGGTCCCCTCGAGCCCGCTGGTTCCGGGCAACGATCCGACCCTGCTGTTCACCAATTCGGGCATGGTTCAATTCAAGGAGGTCTTCCTCGGGCGCGAGAAGCGGCCGTACACGCGGGCGGCGAGCAGCCAGCGCTGCGTGCGCGCGGGCGGCAAGCACAACGATCTGGAGAATGTCGGTTATACCGCGCGGCATCACACCTTTTTCGAGATGCTCGGCAACTTCAGCTTTGGCGATTACTTCAAGCGGGAAGCGATCGCCTATGCCTGGGAATTTCTTACCGATACCATCGGGATCCCGGCTGACCGCCTGTGGGTCACGGTCTACGAGACCGATGATGATGCCTATGGGGTCTGGGTGAACGAAATCGGCCTGGCACCGGAACGGGTGATCCGTATCGGCGACAAGCCGGGTGGCGGATCCGACAACTTCTGGCAGATGGGTGACACCGGCCCGTGCGGGCCGTCGACCGAAATCTTCTACGATCACGGACCTACCGTGGAAGGCGGACTGCCGGGAACCCCGGAAGAAGACGGCGACCGCTACATCGAGATCTGGAATCTCGTTTTCATGCAGTACGACCGTGACGGCGAGGGGAACCTGACCCCGCTGCCGCACCCGTCGGTCGATACCGGCATGGGGCTGGAACGCCTCGCTGCGGTGCTCCAGGGCGTGCACTCGAACTACGAAATCGACATCTTCCGGGACCTGATCAAGGCAGCGGCCGACGTCGTTGGCACCGAGGACCTGGACTCCGCCTCCCTGCGGGTGATCGCGGACCACATCCGCTCGATCGCCTTCCTGATCCTCGACGGTGTGATGCCCGGCAACGAGGGTCGTGGTTACGTGCTGCGCCGGGTGGTCCGACGGGCCTCCCGCCACGGTCACAAGCTGGGCTGCTCCGAACCCTTTCTGCACCGCCTGATTCCGGCCCTTGTGGCGACGATGGGCGACGCCTATCCGGAACTGGCGGAAGGTCGGGAGAATCTGCAGCAGGTTCTCGTGAAAGAGGAGAGAAAGTTTCACGAAACCCTTGAAAAAGGAGTTCGGATTCTCGAGGAGGATCTGGGACGGCTGGAAGGTTCCACGATTCCCGGCGAGACCATCTTTCTGCTTTACGATACGTATGGGTTCCCGGTGGACCTCACCGGCGACATCGCCCGGGAACGGGGGCTGGAACTGGATCTCGAAGGCTTCGAGCGTGCGATGGAGGTGCAACGCAGCCGGGCGCGCGCCGCGAGTCACTTTGCCGCTGGCAGTGCCGATGCCGAGGCGCTGGATGTCAGTACCGACTTCCTGGGCTATGACCGTCTCGAGGACGAAGGGACGATCGTCGCTCTGCTTCGGGAAGGAAGCCGCGTGGAGTCCCTGGAGCTCGGCGAGGAGGGGATCGTGGTGCTCGACCGGACACCGTTTTATGCCGAATCCGGTGGACAGGTCGGGGATGTGGGTTCGCTGATGGCCTCGGGCGTGCGCTTCGAGGTCGCCGATACGCGCAAGCAGGGCGACGCCCACCTGCACGTTGGCCAGGTCCGGGCCGGGCGGCTGGAGACCGGTATGCGGATGCGGGCGGCTGTGGCCGGACCCCGGCGCGAGTCGATCCGGCGGCATCACTCGGCAACCCACCTGCTGCACAAGGCGCTTCGCGATCAACTGGGTCCTCATATCCAGCAAAAGGGTTCGCTGGTCGACTCCGACCGCCTGCGTTTTGACTTTGCGCACTTCGAGGCCGTCACTCCGGAGCAGCTGCGCGCCATCGAAGAACAGGTGAACGCCGAGATTCTCGCCAACGAGTCCACGGACACGCGTCTGATGGACATCGATTCGGCGCTCAGTTCGGGGGCGGTCGCGCTGTTCGGCGAAAAGTACGGCGAGCGCGTTCGCGTGCTTCGGATCGGAACCTCAACCGAACTGTGCGGCGGAACGCATGTGGCGCGCACCGGCGATATTGGTCCGTTCCGGATCGTCTCGGAAGGCGGAGTGGCGGCCGGAGTCCGAAGGATCGAGGCTGTCGCGGGTCAGGTCGCGCTCGCGTGGATGGACCAGCAGGTCGATACGCTTGATCACGCCGCGGATCTGCTGCGCGGGAGCCGTTCCGAGGTTCCGGAAAAGCTTCAATCGGTGCTTGAGCGAAACCGCGAACTCGAGAAGGAAATCGCGGCGCTGCGTGGCCGGCTGGCCAGCCAGGCCGGGAGCGACCTCGCCGGCAAGGCCGTCGACCTGGGGCCGCTGAAGGTGCTGGCTGCACGCGTCGACGGCGTGGAACCGAAGGCGATGCGCGAGATGGTGGACCAGCTGAAGCAGAAACTCGGGCCCTCGGTGGTGGTGCTGGGAACGGTGACCCCGGGGGGCAAGGTGAGCCTGGTGGCCGGCGTTACCCGGAACGAGACGGCAGCGGTAAAGGCAGGTGACCTGGTCGGCTTCGTCGCCGGGCAGGTGGGCGGCCGTGGGGGTGGCCGGCCCGACATGGCGATGGCCGGCGGCCAGGATCCGCAGGGACTCGACCCGGCGCTGGCGTCCGTTGAGTCCTGGGTCCGCGAGCGCTTGCGGTCGTGACCGTTCGTGGTCCTCGCGACGCGAGTGCTGACAATGGGTATGATTACCCAGTCTGGCGGCAGCGCCTCTTTGTGCTCTGAGCCGCGTTTGCGAAAATCCGCGTTGATCGAAGTTCAAGGCCATCCATGTCCCTTCTTGTACTGAAGTTCGGCGGCACCTCCGTCGGTAGTCCCGAGCGCATCATGCATGTTGCCGAGCGCGTACTGCGGCTGCGCGGCGAGGGACACTCGGTCGTGGTGGTGGTCTCGGCGATGAGCGGCGAGACCGACCGTCTGCTGGGCCTCGCACGCGCGGTCCAGCCGCGCTCAGAGGGCCGCGAACTCGACGTGCTACTGTCCACCGGCGAACAGGTGACGATCGCACTGCTGTCGATGGCGCTCGAGGCGCGCGGATGTCCCGCTCGTTCCTACACCGGCGGTCAGGTGCGCATCCTGACCGACAGTGCCCACAACAAGGCGCGGATCCAGAGCATCGACGATGTCCGGGTCCGGGAAGACCTTGGTGCCGGACGCGTGGTGGTGGTCGCGGGTTTTCAGGGTGTCGATGAAGCGGGATCGATCACGACACTTGGCCGCGGTGGGTCCGACACCACCGCGGTGGCGCTGGCCGCAGCACTGGCAGCCGACGAATGCCGGATTTACACGGACGTCGACGGCGTGTACACGACCGATCCGCGCGTGGCCAAGAACGCGCGCCGGCTGGAGCGCATCACCTTCGAGGAGATGCTCGAGATGGCGAGCCTGGGGTCGAAGGTGCTGCAAATCCGTGCGGTGGAGTTTGCCGGCAAGTACAACGTGCCCCTGCGCGTACTGTCCTCCTTCGAGGAAGGCCCGGGGACGCTGATCACTACCGAGGAGAGCCCCGTGGAACAGGCGTTGGTGGCAGGTATCGCGTTCAACCAGAACGAGGCCCAGTTGACGATACAGGGCGTTCCGGATCAGCCTGGCGTGGCTTACAGCATTCTTGGCCCGATCGCGGACGCGAATATTGAAGTTGACATGATCGTGCAGAACATTGGCGGCGATCAGACGACGGACTTCACCTTCACGGTGAATCGGAACGATTTCGAAAAGGCAATGGAAGTCCTGCAGGCGGTGGCTGACGAACTGGGTGCCCGCAGCGTCTCCGGTGACACGCGGATCGCAAAGATCTCGGTGGTCGGAGTCGGCATGCGCTCACATGCCGGTATCGCCAGCCGCATGTTCAAGGCTTTGGCGCGTGAGTCGATCAATATCCGGATGATCTCGACCTCCGAGATCAAGATCTCGGTGGTGGTCGACGAGAAATACCTGGAACTGGGTGTCCGTACGCTGCATGATGCCTTTGAACTTGGTCAGGAACCGGCAGGTCAATCCCCAAGCTGAGCAAGCAACAGCTGCAGTCATCGGGAACCGGACGACCGATAACCGTCCGACACAGGGTGTGGAGAAAGGCATGCTCATATTGACTCGACGCGTGGGTGAAGCTCTGATGATCGGTGACGAAATTTCCGTCACCGTGCTGGGCGTGAAGGGAAATCAGGTACGAATCGGAATCAACGCACCGCAGGATATAGCGGTGCACCGCGAGGAAATCTTCGAGCGCATCCAGCGTGAGAATCAGGATCCCGAAAGCGGTTCCTCCGATCCGGAAGGCAGGGCTGGAAACAGCTGAGTAGGGAACCGGTCGCCCCGCTCCTGCCGGGGCGGCCGGGGAATGCGCGCACGCTCGGCTGGTGTGGGCCAGAAACAGCCGGATTCCGTGCACTCCCTTCCCATTTTTGCGTCAACCCCGTATCCTTCGGGGCCGTTGGAGAGATGGCCGAGCGGTCGAAGGCGCTCCCCTGCTAAGGGAGTATGGGTCAAAAGCCCATCGAGGGTTCGAATCCCTCTCTCTCCGCCAGTATCCCTTGTGAATCAGGCACCTGCGGGTGCCT
>PWRV01000005.1 GCA_003563455.1 Thioalkalivibrio sp. | reverse complement strand
GCTGGTTTGGGCCGGTTCGCTGATGCTTCCTGGCGAGCCCCGTTTGCGCTGGGGCGCCGGGTTGCCGATCATGTGCGCCACACTCCTTTCCCCGGGGCAGTGACGCCGCGCTCCGGGTTGCCCTGTATTCCCGGAGCCCCATGTACGAACAGGTTTCCCATTCCCTGCTCAACGAAATCCTCGATGAGCTGAAACCGGAGATCCGGCGTCAGGACCTGCGCCATTTCTACACCCGGCTGGGAGCCAACTTCTACGCGATTCACTCGCTGTTCCATGCCCTCTACGGATCCCGGGAGGACTTCCGGGAGAAAAGCATCAAGCTGGTGGAAGTCATGGCGTCGCGTTACATCGAGCGTTCGGCCGAGCTCGAGGCGCAGGACAAGGAGCGCGAACACAACCACAACTGGTTCCTGAGCCAGGAGCTGGTGGCGATGGCGCTGTACGCGGACGGCTTCGCGGGCAATCTGGACGGCGTCTGCTCGCATGTGCCGTACCTGCAGGAACTCGGCGTGAACACGCTGCACATCATGCCCATGCTGCTGTGTCCGGAGAAGGCCAGCGACGGCGGCTACGCGATCAGCGACTTCCGGCGCATCGACCCGCGCGTCGGCAGCCTGGAGGAGCTGCAGCAGCTCGCCGCGTCGATGCGCAAGCGCGGCATGCTGCTGACGCTGGACGTGGTGGTGAATCACCCCTCCGACGAGCACGAATGGGCGCGCCGTGCCCGTGCCGGGGAAAAGAAATACCACGACTACTACTACATCTTCCCCAATCGCGACATCCCGGACATGTTCGAAGAGACCATGCCCGAGATTTTCCCGGAAACCTCGCCGGGGAATTTCACCTGGGACGAGGAGATGCAGCAGTGGGTGATGACGGTCTTCAACTCCTTCCAGTGGGACCTGAACTACGGCAACCCGGATGTCTTCATCGAGATGCTCGACGTGCTGCTGTTCTGGGCGAACCAGGGAGCGGACATCCTGCGCCTGGATGCGGTCGCGTTCCTTTGGAAGAAGATCGGCACCACCAGCCAGAACGAGCGCGAGGCACACCTGATCCTGCAGCTGATGAAAGACTGCTGCCAGGTCACCGCACCCGGCGTGCTGTTCATCGCCGAGGCCATCGTCGCGCCGCTGGAGATCATCAAGTACTTCGGCGAAGACGCAGTGATCGCGAAGGAGTGCGAGATCGCCTACAACGCCACCCTCATGGCCCTTCTCTGGGACGCGATGGCCACCCGCAATGCCCGCCTGCTGAATCTCGGCATCCAGAGCCTGCCGAACAAGCTGGACCGGGCCACCTGGCTGAACTACGTGCGCTGCCACGACGACATCGGCCTGGGCTTCGACGACCGCGACATCATCGCGGCTGGCTACGAACCCTTCGCGCACCGCAGGTTTCTGGTCGACTACTTCACCGGCGAGTACGAAGGTTCGGACGCCCGCGGCCAACCCTTCGGCCGCAACGAGAAAACCGGTGACGCCCGGATTTCCGGTTCACTCGCATCGCTGGCCGGACTCGAGAGCGCGCTGGAGGCCGGCGACGAGAAGGCGATCGATCGCGCGATCCAGCGCATTCTGCTGCTGCACGGGATGATCCTGTCCTTCGGCGGCATCCCCCTGCTCTACTACGGCGACGAGATCGGCACGCTGAGTGATTACAGCTACTTGCAGGATCCGAACAAAGCGGGCGACAGCCGCTGGATGAACCGGCCGCGCATTGATTGGGAAAAGGCCGAGCGACGCCATCAGCATGGCAGCGTGGAACAGCGGATCTTCAACGGGCTGAAGCGGATGATCGCGGTGCGCAAGGGCGTGCCCGCGTTCGCCGACTTCAACAACCGCGAACTGATCGACCTGAACAACCCGCATCTCTTCGCCTTCCTGCGCACCCACCCGGAGCAGCACGTGGCCTCGTCGGTGCTGGTTGTCGCGAATTTCGACGCCAATCCGCAGTACCTGGAGCTCGGCAGCCTCCGCTACCGCAGCGCCCACCTGCGCGGCACCTTGCAGGACCTCCACACGGGAGAGACGCCACGACTGTTCAACGACCGGCTGGTGATCCCCCCATACCGCTTCTACTGGCTCAGCAACCTGCGCTAACTGTCATGGCCGCGGGCGACCACCCCAAAGGATGAAAAGCCGGGCCACGGAAAGCACGGACAGACACGGAAAGAGGACTTGAATCATTTCGTGTTTTCCGTGATTTCCGTGTGCTTCCGTGGCTAAATGTTTTCGCGCTAATCGCAATGAAGTGTTGCGAGCTGTCGCGTGCTTCGGTGTGTCAACCACGCTGTTCGGGGTTTACGCGCACGCCGTCCGCCACGCGGTCGCCGGGATGGGTGATCACGACCTCGCCCGGGTCCAGACCCTCGAGGATCTGGGTGACCATGCCACTGCGCCGGCCGATCCGGACCTCGCGCTGCTGTGCGCGCCCATCGACCACCACGAAGACCGACCAGCGCCCGTTGCTGCGGAACAGCGCACTGGTGGGAACCTGAAGCACGTCATCGTCTTCCCAGAGCACGAACTCCGCCTCCACGCGAAACCCGACCCCGAACCACTCGGCCGCCTGCTGCACGTCGTCGAAATCGACGATCACCGGCACCCTTTGCTCGTCGACACCCAGCGCCGACACCTTGGTGAAGCCCGCGGGTTTGACCCGCCGGACCGTCCCCTTGAGGGTCTCGTCACCGCCCCAGCCGGTGATCAGGACCCGCATGCCGGGCCGCAGCCGCACCGCATCCATCGAAAGGAGGTCGACCTGCACCTGCAGGTCGTCAAGGTTGCCGACATCCAGCACCGGCTCGCCCGCATTGATCGTGCCCTCGCAGCAACGATGCCGTTCCAGCACCAGGCCGTCGGACGGGGAACGGACCTCCAATTGCGGCTGGTCATCCTCGACTCGCTGCCCGCTCGCGATTTCCACCACCGCCCGGGCGCTCTCCACCTCGAAGCGGGCCACCTCGACCGCGTGTTCGGCCGCGCGCACGGCGGCCTGACGCCGGTCCCGAACGCTTCGCGCCCGCTCCATTTCGGTGGCGGAGACGAGTTCGTTCTCGTGCAACTGGCGGTAACGCTGGTACTCCGATTCCGCAAAACGGGCCTCCGCCTGTTCCGTCTCGAGGGTGGCCCGTGCGGTCTCCAGCCGTGCCCGGGCCGCGGAGAGGCCTTCCCGGGCCAGCTCGCGACTGCGCGCATCCAGCGCGGGGGCCGGGTGGGGTTCCATGCGGAAGACCACCTGCCCCAGTTCCACCGGATCGCCGGCTTCCAGCCTCACCCGCAACAGATAGCCCCCGATCGGCGCGGACACGGTGAAGGAGTCCTGCAGCCGCGTGCGGCCCTCATCCTCCACCGTATCGGCGAAGTGACCGCTCTCGACCACCGTGACGCTGACCGGCACCGGCGCGGGTATCAACGTCCAGGCGAGCACACCGAGCGCGCCCAGCGCGACCAACCCCCAGAGAATCTTCTTGCGCAATTTCATTCGGACGTTCTCCTTATGGGCCTAGGGAAACGCTGATTTATCGGCGTTTCCCTGCGGCACACGGAAGTGCCGCCAGAATCGACCACCGTAGGTGGTTGATTCTGAAGCAAGCTGCAAATCACATTTGCAGCGAAGCGTGCG
>PWRV01000270.1 GCA_003563455.1 Thioalkalivibrio sp. | reverse complement strand
GCAACCTGGACATCGGTCTGGCCGAGGTCGGCGATGCGCTGCACCGCGCGGGGCGCCAGACCCCGGTGGTTCTGGTCAGCGATCACGGGCAGGAACAGAGCATGCGCGCGATCGACTCCGGGGTCTTCGCGGTGGTGGGCCGCAGCGCCGATGACCTGGCTGCGGTGATGACGCTGCGCGCCGTCGAGCACCTCAACCGGGGTCGCGAGCTCACTCACCTCCGCACGCTGCTGCGCGAGGCGGACCGTCGCTATCTGCTGATACTCGACACCTCCCGCTACCCGATCGCCTGCTTCCAGCAGGGGGTCGCGACCTACGCCAACGAGATCTGGCGCGACTTCCTGGAGATGGACCTTGGCGAGAGCCTCGATCAGCTCACGCTGAACGACCTCGTCGTTCCGGAACAGCAGGAGGACTTCCATGAGATCCTGGGCGAATTGCGCAACCAGTCCGAAAACGCCGAGACCTGCGAGACCCTGACCCTGCGCACGCGACAAGGCCGCAGCGTCGAGGCCGATCTGCTGCTGGCCAGCGCGGTGATCAACGGCGAGCCCAGCATCATCGTGCACGTGTCGGTGGCCGGCGACGATCCGGCGCTGCCAGGGTCCGGTCCGTTCGCGATCCCCTCGGCCTCGGCTCCCGACGATCTGAAACGGTTGGGCGAGTCGGCGGAACCGGGCCAATCTCGCCAGGAGTCCGGGACCAGGAGCCAGCCGCACGGCGGTGAAACGCCAACGGCCGGAGGCAGCACCGGTACCCAAGCGGCGTCCGCGCCGCGTCCGGACGACGCCGCGAGCGAGCGCAACTTCCTGCTGGAAGTCGACGCAATGCTGGCCGAGACCGCACGCTCCGGTCGAACGCTGGGCCTGCTGGTCTTCGCACCGGATGCATTGCAGACGGGTCAGGGCGCGCGTTCCGAAATTCCCGGCAGCGAGCTGCTGGATCTCCTGAAGGGGCAGTTTAGCGATCCCGCCAGGGCGTTCCGGCTGCGCACGGGACAGATCGGGGTCCTGGTCCCCGACTCCCCGCGCGACCAGCTCGAGAAGCGGATCGATGCCGCCCTGAAAGCCGCCACCGGGCTGAGCATCACGCTCGGCGACGGATCCGCGATCGGCGGCGCACTGTCCTGCGGCGCGGTGCTCGCAGACGATTCCGGGCCTGAGGCCGGGGAACTGCTCGAACAGGCACGAGCGGCGCTGGCAGAGGCCCGGAAGGACGGTGGAAGTCAGTCGCGTTTCCATGCCGCGCCGGGCGCGACGGGCGCGGACCCGCAGGCCGACCTCGCGTGGAAGTCGCGGATCGAGCAGGCGGTGCGCGACGACCGGCTGCGCCTCCTTTACCAGCCCATCGTCAGCCTGCAGGGCGAGGACGTGCCCCGCTACAACGTCTTCCTGCGGCTGACCGGGGAGGACGGGGCGGTGTTCGAGCCACAGGACTTCCTGCCACCCGCCGAGCGCACCGGCGCAGCCGCACCGCTGGACCGCTGGGTGATCCAGCAGGCGATCAAGGTGCTCGCGGGCGAACTCAAGCGCGACGACCGAACCGTCTTCTTCCTCAAGCTGAGCCAGGGTTCGCTGGACGGAGAACCGGTGGTGGACTGGCTGCGGCGCGCGCTGGATCGGCACAAGGTTCCGGCCCACAACGTGGTCGTCGAGTTCCGGGAAGCCACGCTCCAGACCCAGGCCGACAGCGCGGCCACGGTGGCGAGCGGCCTCGGAGAGATGGGCGTCGGGATGTGCATCGGGGATTTCGGCAACGGGCTGGAACCGTTCGGGATCCTCGATCAGTTCGATGCCGCTTTCATCCGCCTGGACGGCTCCTTCGTGAGCCGGTTGAATCAGGATCCGGAGACTCAGGAGACCGTACGCGAGCTGACCGCGACTGCCCGCGGCCGCGACCGTCAGGTGATCATGCCGATGGTCGAGGACGCCGACACGCTCACTGCGGTCTTCAGCATGGAGGTGAACCTGGTCCAGGGCTATTTCGTGCAGCCCCCGAGCGAACAGCTCGACTTCGACTTCGCAAGCGGTCTCTAGGGGGATGCCGATCATCGATCCCCTGCTCGCGCAGCTGCTCCGGTTGCTGCCGCACCACGCGATTGCCCGATTCGCCCACCGGGTCGCGCGCTGGGAATCGCCGTGGATGCAGCCGCTGCTGCGCTGGTTCATACGCCATTACCGGGTGGACATGAGCGAGGCGGTGGAGCCGGATCCGGCGCGTTACCCGAGCTTCAACGCACTATTCACACGGGCGCTGCGCGAGGACTGCCGGCCCCTCGAGGGGGACGAGCGGAGCATCGTCAGTCCGGCGGACTCCCGGGTCAGCGCCTTCGGCGCGATCGAGCACGACCAGATCTTTCAGGCAAAGGGGCACCACTACACCGCGACCGAACTGCTCGGGGGCTTTACCGACCTCGCGCGGCCGTTCGCGAACGGCGCCTTCCTGACGGTCTACCTGGCCCCACGCGACTACCACCGTCTGCACATGCCCGTATCCGGGCATTTGGCCACGATGGTGCACGTGCCCGGACGACTCTTTTCGGTAGCGCCGCGGATCGTCGCTCACACGCCCCGCCTGTACGCACGCAACGAGCGGGTCATTGCGTTCTTCGACACCGCGATCGGACCGGTGGCCATGGCCCTGATCGGGGCAATCAACGTCGGATCCATCGAGACGGTGTGGGCCGGCGAGGGGACCCCGCCCGCGGGCCGGACCATCAGCCGCACGGATTATCCGGACCGCGACATCCGTCTGGCGAGGGGCGAGGAGATGGGGCGGTTCAACCTCGGGTCCTCGGTCGTGCTGCTGTTGCCAGAACACCCGGTCAGCTTCCGGCCGGAGCTGGCCCCCGAGGCCTTTGTGCGCATCCGGCAGGAGGTTGCCCGGATCTGAGGCCTCAGGCCCTGCCCCACGGAAAATCGATCAACTCGTCGATGCGAACCGCCCCGACCAGGCGCATCAGCAGCCGGTCGACTCCCAGGGCGACACCCGCACAGTCGGGCAATCCCGCACGCATGGCCTCGGCAAATAGGCGGTCGGCTTCGGGTATCGTCTGACCATTGCGGCGCCGACGTTCGATGTCCCGCTCCCGGCGTTGGTCGAATAGGCGGGGATCGGTCAGTTCGTGGAAGCCGTTCGCCAGCTCGAGGTCCCCCCAGTAGAGTTCGAACCGGCGTGCATAGCCCGGATCTTCGACGCTGGGGCGCGCGAGCACGGCCTGAGTCTCGGGGAAGTCGTGGACCAGGGTCAGCCGGTCCGGCTCGAAACCCGGAGCCAGGACCAGGGACATCAGGGCATCCAGCCAACCGTCGCGATCGAGATCTCCGGCCATGGACAGACCCGTCCGTTCCGCGACGGCCGCGCACTCGTGCGCGCTGGCGCTCACAGGGTCCAGTCCGTAGGCGTCCAGGAAGAGATCGGCGTAGCGGATCCGCCGCACCTCGGGCCGCGGCTGGAACCAGCCGGGACCACGCGCGGCCACGGCCTGCACCAGCTCTACCACTTCCTCGGCCAGGCGCCGGTCGTCGAAGTCGAGCCGGTACCACTCCAGCAGACTGAATTCGGGATTGTGTCGGGGTCCCTGTTCCTCCCCCCGGAAGACCCGCGCCAGCTGGTAGATGTCGCCCG
>PWRV01000060.1 GCA_003563455.1 Thioalkalivibrio sp. | reverse complement strand
GGGCCCGCGTGTGCCGAAGGATTCCGTGCGGATCGAGGTCATGGGCGATGTCGATGAACTGAACAGCGTGCTGGGCATGGTGCTCTCGAGCGCGATCCCGCGGGCGCAGGCGGGCTGGCTGCTGGAGATCCAGCACGACCTGTTCGATGTCGGCGGCGAGTTGGCGATGCCCGGCGAGTCGCTGCTACCTGACGACCGGGTGGCCTGGCTGGAGGACCGGCTGGAGGAGATGAACGCGAACCTGCCTCCGCTGCGCGAATTCATCCTTCCGGGCGGTGGGCCCGCAGCCACCAGCTGCCACCTCGCGCGTGCCGTCAGCCGGCGCGCGGAGCGCCATCTGGTGCGCCTTGCCCGCGAAGAGAAAGTTACCACCGCCGCCCGGCAATACCTGAACCGGCTCTCGGACCTGCTGTTCGTGCTGGCCCGATTCCTCGCTCGGGAGGCGGGCGATGGCGAGGTCTTCTGGAGAAACCGCCAAGCGCGCGGGGCCGATGCGACGAAGGAAAGCGATTGATGCCCGCATCACCCGCCCGCTCACGGCCCCCGCGCCTGTGGTGGCTTGCGGTGCTGGTGTTCGCGTTGGTTCTTCCGCAAGCAGCACCGGCGGCGGGCGGAGGGAACATCAGCGTATCCGACGACCGGGGCCGCAGCGTTGAGCTTTCCGAACCGGCCCAGCGCATCGTCAGCCTGGCTCCGCATCTGACCGAACTGCTGTTCGCGGTCGGCGCCGGCGACCGCATCGTGGCCACCGTCGCGCATGCGGACTACCCCGACGCGGCGCGTTCGATTCCCCGCGTCGGCACCGCGGCACAGCTGGACCTCGAAGGGCTGCTCGCGGCATCGCCGGACCTGGTGATCGCGTGGGGGAGTGGCAGCCCCGGGACGGCGCTGGAGCGACTGGAGAAGCTGGGAATCACCGTCTACTACAGCGAGCCCGGCGACTTCGCGGGGATCGCGGCGGACCTGCGGCGGCTCGGTCGGCTCGCGGGGCAGCCGGAGCGCGGCGTGCGCGAGGCTCGTGCCTTCCTCAATGCCGTCGCGACGCTTCGCGAGGAGTTCGGAGAGCGCCCCGAGGTCAGCGTTTTCTATCAGGTCTGGGATCAGCCGCTGATGACGGTGAACGACGGGCACCTGATCGGTGAGGCCATCCGGCTGTGTCGCGGGCAGAACGTCTTCGGACACCTGGACAGCCTGGTCCCGCGGCCGGGACTCGAGACGGTGATTGCTGCCGACCCCGAGGCGATTGTCAGTGGTGGCCCCGGCGAGGACCGGGAAGACTGGCTGGAAGCATGGCGCGACTGGAACCAGCTCACCGCGGTGCAGCGCGACAACCTTTTCTTTATCCCGCCGTCGCTGCTCCAGCGGCATACGCCGCGCCTTGCGGACGGCACCCGCATGCTGTGCGAGGCGCTTGAACTCGCTCGGGAGAGGCGCGCGGGGCCGCGGCGGTGAGCACAACTGAAGGTGCCGCCACGTTGGCTCGGACGGGGTGGACCCTCGGCGTGCTTGGCGCCGGGGCCGTTGCCTCGGTGCTGAGTTCGGTGATGCTCGGCAGCGTGAACCTGCCCGCACGCGATGTGGCGTCCGTATTCTTCGGTGAAGGCTCCGCACTGGCGCGTTTGCTGGTTCTGGAACTGCGCCTGCCGCGCACCCTCGCTGCCTTCGCCACGGGCGGACTGCTGGCGGTCGCAGGAGCCCTGATGCAGGTGCTGCTGCGCAACCCGCTCGCCGACCCCTACGTGCTGGGCATCTCGGGCGGAGCCGCCGTGGGCGCCTTGCTGACGATGATCTCGGGACTCGGGTTGGCGTGGATCTCGGGATCGGCCTTTGCGGGTGCCCTGCTGTCGACACTGATTGTTTTCGGTCTGGCGCACGGCACGGGGAGCTGGACGCCGACGCGCCTGCTGCTGACCGGCGTGGTGGTGGCCGCCGGCTGGGGCGCGGTGATCACCTTTCTGCTCGCCGTCCGTCCGAGCCCGGAACTGCCGGGCATGCTGTACTGGCTGATGGGCGATCTGGCCCATGCCCGCGGCAACGTCCTGCCCTGGCTCACGCTGATCGTGATCGTTGGACTCGCGTTGCCGCTGGGGCGCAGCCTGAATGTGCTGGCGCGGGGCCCGCTGCAGGCGGCGGTGCTCGGCGTGTCGGTCCGGCGGCTGGAGTGGACGGTGTACCTGCTCGCCGCACTGGTCACCGCGGTGGCCGTAACCACCGCCGGCACCATCGGCTTCGTGGGGCTGATCATTCCGCACATGCTGCGCCTGGTCATCGGCAACGATCAGCGCCTCCTGCTTCCTGCCTCGGCCCTCGCCGGTGGCATCCTGCTCACCTTGGCTGACACCCTGGCGCGCACGGTCATTGCGCCGGAGCAGTTGCCGGTTGGCGTGATCACCGCAATGCTCGGCGTGCCGGTGTTCCTCTACCTGCTCTACCGGAGCCGGACATGAGCGCCTCGCTGCTGAGCCTTGACGGCCTGGTCATTGACATCCCCGGACGCCCCGCGGGAATGGCCCTCGACTTCCCGTTACTGCCCGGCGAGTGCTGGGGCCTGCTCGGTCCGAACGGTGCCGGCAAGACCACGCTGCTGCACACCCTCGCGGGTCTCAGGCGCCCAAGGGCCGGCCAGGTGCGACTGGACGGTGACGACCTGCACCGGATGCCCCGGCGGCGGATCGCCCAACGGCTGGGCCTGGTGTTCCAGGACCACCACGACGGCTTTCCGTCCACGGTGCTGGAGACCGCGCTGATCGGCCGGCATCCGTTCCTGCGCGCGTGGAACATGGAGAACGCGCAGGACCACGACCTCGCGCGGCAGGCGCTGTCCCGAATGGACCTCGGCGACCTCGCCGGCCGCCAGGTGCAGACCCTCTCCGGCGGCGAGCGCCAGCGCCTCGCGCTGGCGACGCTGCTGACCCAGGACCCGCCGCTTTGGCTGCTCGACGAGCCCACCAATCACCTCGACCTGCATCATCAGGTCGCCGTGCTGGACCTGGTGCGCGAGGAGGTCGCATCCGGAAGCCGCGGCGCAGTAATGGCGCTGCACGACCTGAACCTCGCGGCGACCTATTGCACGCACCTGGTCCTGATGTACCCGGACGGCGGGATGTGTTGGGGCCCCACGAGCGAGATCTTCCACGTGCAGGCGCTCGAAAGGCTTTTCCGGCAGAAACTCGCGGTGATCGACAGCCCGGAAGGGCCTTGGGTGCGCCCGGTCCCGGGTGACCGCCGGACGCTGGCCTGATTCCCTCTGCCTCCTGCTGCTACAATCAGCGCCGCGATTCCACGAGCACCGGCCCGCCCATGCACCCTCAGGACGAAGGTCCCCGGACCTCCTTCATCCTCGGCAACGTGATCCTCGCGGCCGCTGCCGTGATGCTCCTCTTTTTCGGCACCCTCTGGGAGCAACTCGGAATCTGGGCGCTGTTCATCTGGATGGTGATGGCTGTGCTCGGGGTCTACTTCATCTCGCGCGACAGCGGTTCGCAACCACCAGGACCACCCAACTGAGACCGGTGGTGAGGATCGCCCTCCTGTCACTGCTGGCCTTGCTGCTCGGCGCGAGTCCCGCCCTGGCCCATCATGCGGTCGCCCATGACATCCTGCTCACCGGCGCGCCGCGGATCCTGCTGTCTGCGTCCGCGCCTG
>PWRV01000289.1 GCA_003563455.1 Thioalkalivibrio sp. | reverse complement strand
GCTTTCATCGTTGGGGGTGGCGCAGAGGTCCAGGAGAGTTAGGGAAGCGCTGAATAAAGCCATCCTGGCTTTCTCAGCGCACGCTGCGCGGCAAATGCGATTTGCCACTTGCTTCAGAATCGACCACCTATGGTGGTCGATTCTGGCGGCACTTCCTTGTGCCGCAGGGAAACGCCGATAAATCAGCGTTTCCTTAGCCCCTTTCGGCCTGCCCCTCAGTACAGCAGGGCGACCATCTTCCGGCGGTACCGGTTGACCAGATCGTGGCGGGGGCCCAGCATCTCGAAGGCAGCCAGCAGGCCCTTCTGGCCGGCGTTGTCGCCATAGCTGCGGTGGCGCTGCATCAGCTTCAGGTAGAGGTCCATCGCCTCCTCGCTGCGACCGGCCACCATGTAGGCGGCAGCCAGCCGTTCCAGCGCCTCCGGGTCCGACGCGTTGTCACGTGCCGCCTGCTCCAGCGTTGCAAGATCGGCCCCATCCGCCCGGCTCGCGAAAACCAGCCGTGCGCGCAGACGCTTTACCGGTTCCTGCTCGTGCACGTCCATTGGCAGCATGTTGAGCTGGGCTTCGGCGCCCGCGGCGTCTCCGGCCGCCAGCAGCGCTTCGGCCAGGTCGATCTTCAGTGCGTGATGTTCGGGGTCACTTTCGACCGCGCTGCGCAGGTCGGCCACGGCGCCTTCGACATCCCCCGCGTCAAGCTTCGCGACCGCCTGATTGCGCATGCGGTCGGAGGGCCGTTCCACGTGCCGATCGATCATCGCCCGGATGGCCGATTCCGGCTGCACGCCCATGAACTGGTCGACCGGCTGCCCGTGCCGGAAGCACATCACCGTGGGAAGGCTGCGCACGCCGAACTGTCCCGCGAGGCCCTGCTGCTCGTCGCTGTTGACCTTGGCCAGACGGAACTTGCCGCCGTAGGCCTCGGCCAGGCCGGCGAGCACCGGCATCAGCATCTTGCACGGACCGCACCAGTCGGCCCAGAAATCGACCAGCACCGGACGGCGGAAGGATTCCTCGATCACCGCCGCCTCGAAGTTCTCCGCGGTTACATCGAGGATGTCATTACTTGCATCTGCCATGAAGGACTCCGGTATCTGCATATAGGCAACTGTTTACATTGTCGGGCCGCCCACGCCAATTTCAAGCAAGCTCCCATGGCACTGCGCCACCTTCGACAATGAAGGCTCCCTCCCCCACTCGTGGGGGAGGGTTGGGGTGGGGGCCCGGCGCCCCGAGGGTGCCCCGGCCCGGAACCGTGCGCCTGGTGCGCGAGGCGCACTACACTACCGCCTGCCCCCACACGGAGGAAGGCCGCAGGTGAGTTATTCCGCATCCGACATCGAAGTCCTCGAAGGCCTGGACCCGGTGCGCAAGCGCCCGGGCATGTACACCGACACCTCCCGTCCCAATCATCTTGCCCAGGAGGTGATCGACAACTCGGTGGACGAGGCCATCAGCGGCTTCGCTCGGAACATCGACGTGATCCTGCACAAGGACGGGTCGCTCTCGGTGACCGACGACGGCCGCGGGATGCCGGTGGACGAGCACCCGCGCGAGAAGCGTCCGGGTGTCGAGGTGATCCTCGGCCGGCTGCACGCCGGGGGCAAGTTCTCCGACAAGAGCTACCAGTTTTCCGGTGGCCTGCACGGGGTTGGCGTTTCGGTGGTGAATGCCCTGTCGCGGCATCTGGAGGTCTGGATCCGGCGGGACGGCCGGGAATACAACATGGCCTTCGCCGGCGGCAACAAGGTCAGCGATCTCGAGGTTGTCGGCGAGGTTGGACGCCGCAGCACCGGCACCCGGCTGCAGTTCTGGCCCGACCCGCAGTACTTCGACAGTCAGAAGTTCTCGGTGACGCGGCTGAAGCACGTGTTGCGCGCAAAGGCGGTCCTCTGCCCGGGTCTGAACGTGAGCTTTGTCGACGAAGTGACCGGCGAGCGCTGCGCCTGGTGTTACGCCGACGGGCTGAAGGACTACCTGCTCGAGGCGCTGTCCGGGGTGGAACGGCTGCCGGAAGAACCGTTCATGGGCGCGGTGGCCGGGCGCCAGGAGGCCGTGGACTGGGCGGTGGTCTGGCTGCCGGAGGGCGGCGAGGGGATTGCCGAGAGCTACGTGAATCTTATTCCGACAACGCTCGGCGGAACCCACGTGAACGGCCTGCGCACCGGCCTCACCGAGGCGGTGCGGGAGTTCTGCGAGTTCCGCAATCTGATCCCGCGGGGCGTGAAGCTGGCGCCGGACGACGTCTGGGAACGGGTCAGCTATGTCGTCTCCTGCAAGATGCAGGACCCCCAGTTTGCCGGCCAGACCAAGGAGCGGCTGTCGTCGCGCGAGGCTGCGCCCTTCGTTGCCGGCGTCGTGAAGGACAGCTTCAGTCTGTGGCTGAACCGCCATTCGGTGATCGGCGAGCGCATTGCGGAACTCGCGATCCAGAGTGCCCAGCGGCGGCAGCGGGCGGGCCGCAAGGTCGTGCGCAAGAAGCTCACCCAGGGGCCGACGCTTCCGGGAAAGCTGGCCGACTGCGCCAGCCAGGATCTTTCGCGTACCGAGCTGTTCCTGGTCGAGGGCGATTCCGCCGGCGGTTCCGCGAAGCAGGCCCGCGATCGGGAGTTCCAGGCGATCATGCCGCTCAGGGGCAAGATCCTGAACGCCTGGGAAGTGGACCCCGACCAGGTGCTGGGGTCGCAGGAAATCCACGACATCAGCGTTGCGGTCGGCGTGGACCCCGGCAGCGCCGACCTCGACGGCCTGCGCTACGGCAAGATCTGCATCCTCGCCGACGCCGACTCGGACGGCGCGCACATCGCGACGCTGCTCTGCGCGCTGTTCATGCGCCATTTCCGGCCGCTGGTCGAGCGGGGGCACGTGTATGTGGCGATGCCGCCGCTGTTTCGGGTGGACATCGGCAAGGAGGTTCTCTACGCGCTGGACGATGCCGAGCGCGAGGGCATCCTCGACCGGATTGCCGCGGAAGGGCGTCGTGGCAAGGTGAGCGTCACCCGCTTCAAGGGCCTCGGCGAAATGAGCCCTCTGCAGCTGCGCGAGACCACGATGAACCCCGACACCCGGCGCCTGGTCCGTCTCACCGTCCAGCCGGACGACGACACCGGCGCCCTGCTGGACATGCTGCTGGCCAAGCGGCGCGCCGGGGACCGCAGGCAGTGGCTGGAGGGCAAGGGTCACCTCGCGGAGGTTTGAGGTTGGCGTCGGGGGCAGGGGAGCATGCTGCAGACCCGGTCGCGGGACGCCGTGAATACATCCCTGTAGGCTTGACGGCAGCATCCCTGCTGCCGACACCCGCGACCGGGTCTGCAGCATGCTCCCCTCATCGCCGGTGACGACCGCCGTCCTGTCGGCCGCGATGGTTCTGACCGATGCGTGGGATCGCGGCTGGAAGCCGCTGTTTCAAGCCGGTCCTACAAGGCGTTCCTACAGGGCTTCGCCCGTGCCTTCCAGCGCTAGATCCCGGCATCCCGGGGTTCGAGCAGCCGGCCGAGGGCCCAGGCGACGTGTTCGCGGACCAGTGCGGAGGGATGCTGTGCCCTTCCTTCGAGGGCGCTGATCGCTTCGGGGGTGGCCGGGCCGTTGCCCAGCGCAACCGCGATGTTGCGCAGCCAGTGCTCGTGGCCGATGCGGCGGATGGCCATGCCCTCGGT
>PWRV01000070.1 GCA_003563455.1 Thioalkalivibrio sp. | reverse complement strand
GTAGTCGAAGGCCATCAGCCGCACGTTAGCGTGAAAGTCGCGCATTGCTCCCCTCTCCCGCAAGCGGGAGAGGGGAGCAATGCGCGACTTTCACGCTAACGTGCGGCTGATGGCCTTCGACTACGGTCGACGCCGCATCGGTGTCGCAATCGGTGACGAACTCACCGGCAGTGCACGCGGTCTGGCCACCGTGCGGCCGGGTCAGGCAGGCAGCGACCGCAGCATTGACGCACTGGTCGCCGAGTGGCAGCCGGATGCCTTCGTGGTCGGCTGGCCGACCCGGGACGACGGCCGGCCCACCGCTCTCGGACCGGCGATCCGCGCCTTCGGCGAAGGGCTCGGCCAGCGTCACGGCCTGGCGGTATACTGGGCCGACGAGCGCCTGAGCTCACACCTGGGGCGGGAGCGCGTGCAGCGCCGCGGCAACGACCCGGGTCTTGATGCCCATGCCGCGGCGGTCATCCTGGAAGGCTGGCTACTGGAGAACACCCGCAATGCCTGAAATCGCACCCCTCCTCGACAGCATGGCCGAACAGGCCCGGCGCCACTTCCGGCAGCGGGGAATCGACGAGCCGATCGTGGTCGGCATCCATTCCGGGGGAGTCTGGATCGCCGAGGCGCTGCGCCAGCGCCTGGGCTATACCCGTCCGATGGGCAAACTGGACATCAGTTTCTACCGGGACGACTTCTCGCGCATCGGCATGCACCCGCAGGTCCGGCCTTCGGAACTGCCGGAGGAGCTGGACGACGAGCACATCCTGCTGGTGGACGACGTGCTCTTCACCGGCCGCACGATCCGGGCCGCACTGAACGAACTCTTCGATTACGGCCGTCCGGCCTCGGTGACACTGGCCGTGCTGGTCGAGCGCGACGGGCGCGAACTGCCGGTCGAGGCGGCCATTGTCGGCGCCAACCTCGATCTCGGACCCGGCGAACAGGTGAAGCTGCGCGGGCCCGACCCGCTGCGCCTCGAGCGGGTGCTCCTGGAGGACGGCAATTGATCGCAGTGGCCCACGCGGCCGGCCAACTGCCCCAGGCCGGCCCCCTGCCCAACAGCCTGCAACTGACCGCCGACGGGCGGCTGCAGCACCTGCTCACCGTCGAGGGACTGAGCCGTGATCTGCTGAACGAGATCCTGGACACCGCCGAATCCTTCGCGAACATGAACGAGAAGGCGGTGAAGAAGGTACCGCTTTTGCGCGGCAAGACCATCGTGAACCTTTTCTTCGAGGCCAGCACGCGCACCCGCACCACCTTCGAACTGGCGGCAAAGCGGCTGTCGGCCGATGTTCTCAACATCAACGTCAGCACCTCCTCGGCGGTGAAGGGCGAGAGCCTGCTCGACACCCTGCGCAACCTCGAGGCCATGAACGTGGACATGTTCGTGGTGCGTCACCAGCAAAGCGGGGCCGCCCATTTCATGGCCCGGCACGTGGAGCCCGGAATCAGCGTACTGAACGCAGGCGACGGCCGGCACGGTCATCCGACGCAGGCCCTGCTCGACCTGTTCACGATCCGCCGCCACAAGGGCGACTTCACGCGGCTGAAGATCGCAATCGTCGGGGACATCCTGCACTCGCGCGTCGCGCGCTCGCAGATCCACGCGCTGAACATCCTGCAGGCGGGCGAAGTGCGCGTGGTGGCGCCCTATTCGCTGCTCCCGGCACACGTCGAGGATCTCGGCGTCCACGTGTACCGCAACCTGGAACAGGGTCTGCGCGACGTGGACGTGGTGATCATGCTCCGACTGCAGCGCGAGCGGATGGAACACGCCCACCTGCCCTCGGAACACGAGTACTTCCAGCTCTTCGGCCTGACCCAGCGGCGTCTGCACCTCGCGAAACCCGACTGCCTGGTCATGCACCCCGGTCCGGCGAACCGCGGTGTGGAGATCGACTCGGCGGTCGCGGACGGCGCACAATCGGTGATCCTGCAGCAGGTCACCTTCGGGATCGCGGTGCGCATGGCGGTGATGTCCATGGTGATGGGTGTACGCCACGCATGAGCATCATGATCGAGAACGCTCGGGTGATCGATCCCGACAGCGGCCTGGATGCGATCACGCCCGTCTGCATCCAGGGCAGCGAGATCCTTGCGGTCGGCTCGATCCCGGAAGGCTTCGAGCCGCGCCGCAGAATCGACGCGGCGGGGCGCTGGCTGTTTCCGGGCATCATCGACCTGTCCGCGCACCTGCGCGAGCCCGGTGAGGAGCACAAGGCGACGATCGCGGGCGAGACACAGGCCGCCGCCCGCGGCGGCATTACGACGGTCGTGGTGCCCCCGGACACGATGCCGCCGATCGACTCGCCAGCCGAAGTGGAACTGATCGCACGGCGCGCGGAGCAGGGCTGCGGTGTCCGCGTCCTCACGGTGGGCGCGCTGACGCGCGGATTGAACGGCGAGCAGCTGGCCGAGATGGCGGCACTGAAGCGCGCGGGAGTCGTCGGGGTCGGCAATGCCCGCTACCCGCTCGCGAGCCCGCTGGTGCTGCGCCGGGCGATGGAATACGCGGCCACCTTCGAGCTGATGGTGTCGCTTTCGGCACAGGATGCCTCGCTGGCCGGTTCCGGCTGCGTGCACGAGGGCGCGGTCTCCACGCGCCTGGGCCTCGCGGGGATCCCGGAGGCAGCGGAGACGGCGGCTTTGGGCAGTATCCTGGCGCTGGTCGAGCAGACCGGCGCCCGCGTGCACGTCAACCGCCTGTCGACCCGCCGGGGCGCCCAGATGGTCGCGAAGGCGCGCGCCGACGGCCTGCCGGTATCGGCGGACGTTGCCGCGCATCAGCTCTTCCTCACCGAGATCGACGTGGCCGATTTCAACCCGCTGTGCCACGTGATGCCGCCGCTGCGCACGCAACGGGACCGCGAAGGCCTGCGCGAGGCGGTGGCCCGTGGCGAGATCAGCGCCATCTGCTCGGACCACCAGCCACACGAGAGTGACAGCAAGCTCGGCCCCTTCGCCGAAACCCAACCCGGCATCAGCGGGCTGGAGACCCTGCTGCCCCTGACGCTGCGCCTGGTCGAGGAAGGCCTGCTGCCCCTGTCCGCCGCACTGGAACGGGTCACGGCCGGCCCCGCCGGCATCCTCGGACTGAACAGCGGGCGCCTCAAACCCGGGGCCCCGGCCGACTTCGTGGTCTTCGACCCGCAGGCACTGAACGAAATCACCGTGGAGAGCTGGCTGAGTGCCGGCGCCAACACCCCCTTCATCGGCTGGATGTTCTCCGGCCAGGTCCGCGAGACCTGGGTCGCGGGACGGCCGGCCTGGAATCTGCCCGCCGAGGACAGCGCATGAACACCGACGCAACCCGCAGCCACCGCGGGACCATCTTTCTCGACGACGCCTGCGAGATCATCGAGCACTCCGCGCATGCCGGAGACCAGTGGGTGCTGAAGCTGCGCGCGCCCGAGTGCGCGGCCCGGGCGAAGCCGGGCCAGTTCGTGCACCTGCAGTGCGACCCGCGCCTGCCGATGCGCCGGCCACTGTCCATCCAGCGGGTGGATCCGGCGGCGGGATGGGTCGAGTTCCTGTACAAGGTGGTCGGCGACGGCACCGAGGCGCTGGCACGGCAGCCGGTGGGCATGCGCCTGAGCGTGCTCGGCCCGATCGGAAATCCCTTCACCCTGAACCCGCAGCGGCCGTTGCGCCTCCTGCTCGGAGGGGGCGTCGGCATCCCGCCGATGATCTTCCTCGCCGACCACCTGCGTCGACAGGGTCAGGCGGCACAGACTCGGGCGATCCTCGGGTCGGAGGTGCCGTTCCCGTTCCGGCCCAGGCCATCGGAGATCCTCTGGCCAGGTCTGCCCGACGGCGCGATCGCGACCATGCCGCTGCTGGAGGACTGGGGCGTTGCCTGCCGGCTGACCTCGCTCGCGGACATCCCGGGCGCCTATATCGGCTTCGTCACCGACCTCGCGCGACCCTGGCTGGCGGGCCTGAGTGCGGAACTGCGCGATCAGGTCGAGCTCTACGCCTGCGGCCCCCACGCGATGCTCGAGGCCTGCGCGGCGCTGGCCGCGGAGTTCGAACTGCCGTGCCAGGTCTCGCTGGAGGAATACATGGCCTGCGCGGTTGGCGGTTGCGCCGGGTGCACGGTGGAGGTGCGCACACCAGAGGGCAACGCGATGAAGCGGGTCTGCGTCGATGGCCCGGTATTCGCTGCCTCCGCGGTTTTCCAGGCAGCCTGACGCGTTCCCCTGGCGACCCCTCGCCGCTCAGTGGCCGGCCGCCTCTCCGGGCAGGCGGAAGTCCTCCTCCTCCTGACTCTCGAGGCTCCCGACGCCGCCGCCAAAGCTCAGACGCCATTCGAGATCCGCTCGCGAATCCGCCTTGGAAAGCGCCTCCTCGAGATCGACCTTGCCCTCCTTGTAGAGCCGGTACAGCGCCTGGTCGAAGGTCTGCATGCCGTCCTTGGAACCCTTCTGCATCGCCTCCTTGATCTCGCCGATCTTGTCCTCGCGGATCAACTCGGACACGAACGGGGTGTTCACCAGCACCTCGACCGCGGCAACCCGCTTGCCGTCGGGTGTCTGCAGCAGGCGCTGGGCAACGATCGCGCGCAGGTTCAGCGAGAGATCGGTCAGGATCTGGCCGCGGAAGTCCTCCGGGAACATGTGGATCAGGCGGTCCAGCGCCTGGTTCGAACTGGTCGCGTGCAGCGTGGTCAGCACCAGGTGGCCGGTGTCCGCGTAGTTCAGCGCCTGACGCATCGTCTCCCGGCTCCGCACCTCGCCGACCATGATCACGTCGGGCGCCTCGCGCATGCCGTCCTGCAGTGCGAGCTCGTAACTGGGCGTATCGATACCCACCTCGCGCTGGCCGACGATCGAGAGCCGGTGCGGCAGCAGAAACTCGATCGGGTCCTCGACGGTAAGGATGTGTCCGGTCTCGTGGCGGGCCCGGTGGTCGACCATCGCCGCGAGCGTGGTCGACTTGCCGGAACCGGTGGAACCGACGATCAGCACCAGGCCGTTGCGCTGCGTGACGAAGTCCTTCAGCACCAGCGGCAGACCGAGCTCCTCGATGGTCGGAATCCGGAGCTGGATGTGGCGGATCACCATCGCGACCTGGCCGCGCTGGTGGTAGACGTTGACCCGGTACCGGCCCACGTCGGGCCGGGAGATGCCGAAATTCGCCGACAGGTCCCGGTCCATCGTCGCCTTCTGTTCCGGCGACATGATCTCGCCGGCGATGTCCGCGACCTCGCCGGGCTTCAGGGACGTGCCGGACAGCGGCTGGACGCGGCCGTCGACCTTGATACTGATGGGGGCGCCGGTGACGAAGAAGAGATCCGATGCGCCCTTCTGCGCCATCAGCTTCAGATAGGGATCGATCTTTGCAGTCGCCATCGCAGTCACCGTGAGACGAAGTCGTCGGCCGTTTCGGACACCGAGAGCCCGCCCACGTCGTCCATCACGTCGGGTTCCTCCTCGCGGCGGGCGCGCTTGCTGTCGAGCTTGATCCGCAGGCGCAGGTCGTTCATCGAGTCCGCGTTGCGGATCGCCTCCGGATAGCTGATCTTGCCGGACTCGTAGAGATCGAACAGGGCCTGGTCAAAGGTCTGCATGCCCTGTTCGCGGGAGCGCTTGATCAGGTCCTTCATCTCGTGCACCTGCCCCTTCAGGATCAGGTCCGACATCAGCGGCGTGTTGATCATGATCTCGACCGCCGGGACCCTGCCCTGCCCGTCCTGCGTGCGGATCAGACGCTGCGAGATCACCGCCTTCAGGTTCAGCGACAGGTCCATCAGCAGCTGCGGACGCCGGTCTTCGGGGAAGAAGTTGATGATGCGATCGAGAGCCTGGTTGGTGTTGTTCGCGTGCAGGGTGGACAGGCACAGGTGGCCGGTCTCGGCGAAGGCCACGCCGTAGTCCATTGTCTCGCGGTCGCGGATCTCGCCCATCAGAATCACGTCCGGCGCCTGGCGCAGGGTGTTCTTCAGCGCCACCTCGTAGCTCTCGGTGTCCACGCCCACTTCGCGTTGCGTGACCAGGCTCTTGTCATGCGGATGGACGAATTCGATCGGGTCCTCGATGGTGATGATGTGATCCGCCGAATGGTGGTTGCGGTAACCGATCATTGCCGCCAGCGACGTCGACTTGCCCGACGAGGTCGCACCGACGAAGATCACGAGTCCGCGGCGGGTCATCGCGATCTCCTTCAACTGCGGCGGCATGTTGATCTCTTCGAAGTTCGGGATCTTGCTCTGGATCGTGCGCAGCACCATCCCGGCATTGCCGCGCTGGATGAAGGCGCTGACGCGGAACCGGGACACGCCCTCCAGTCCGACTGCGAAGTTGCACTCGTGGCTGCGATCGAATTCCGCGGACTGCTTGTCGTTCATCATCGAGCGCACCAGCACCTGGGTATGTGCGGGAGTCAGGCTCTGGTCGGTCATCGGCTGCACGAGCCCGTTGATCTTCGCCGCCGGCGGCATGCCCACCGTGATGAACAGGTCGGACCCGCCACGCTCCACCATCGTGCGCAGCAGGTCGTGCATGAAACGTATGGCCTTGTCACGATCCATGGCTCGGACCCCCTCGTTGTCTTTGGCGCCTCAACGCGTCGTTACCGATAAAAGGCAATGCATCGCTCAGAGACCATCGGGATTCACCGCACGACGTTTCGCGTCGTCGCGGGTGATCAGTCCCTCGGCGATCATGTCCCGGAGACACTGGTCGAGCGTCTGCATGCCCATGCCCGCGCTGGTCTGAATCGCGGAGTACATCTGCGCGATCTTGTTCTCGCGGATCAGGTTGCGGATCGCGGGCGTGCCCAGCATGATCTCGTGGGCCGCGACCCGTCCGCCGCCGACCCGCTTCAGCAGCGTCTGCGCGATCACCGCGCGCAGCGATTCCGAGAGCATCGCGCGCACCATGTCCTTCTCCGCGGCCGGGAAGACGTCGACGACGCGGTCGATGGTCTTCGCCGCCGAACTGGTGTGCAGCGTCCCGAACACGAGATGACCGGTCTCCGCGGCGGTCAGCGCCAGGCGGATGGTCTCGAGGTCACGCAGTTCGCCGACCAGGATCGTGTCCGGATCCTCGCGCAGCGCCGAGCGCAGCGCCTCGCTGAACCCGTGGGTATCACGGTGCACCTCGCGCTGGTTCACCAGGCACTTCTTGGACTCGTGCACGAACTCGATCGGGTCCTCGATGGTCAGGATGTGCCCGTAGTCGTTCTTGTTCTTGTGATCGACCATCGCGGCCAGCGTGGTTGACTTGCCCGAGCCGGTGGGCCCGGTGACCAGCACGATGCCGCGGGGGTAGTCGGAAATTTTCTCGAACACGCGCGGGCAGCCGAGGTCCTCGAGAGTCAGCACCTTCGAGGGAATGGTGCGGAAGACCGCCGCTGCACCCCGGTCCTGCACGAAGACGTTCACGCGGAACCGGGCCAGGCCCTTCAGCTCGAAGGAGAAGTCGGTTTCCAGAAACTCCTCGTAATCCTTGCGCTGCCGATCGTTCATGATGTCGTAGATCAGCGCCTGCACCTCCTTGTGTTCCATCACCGGCACATTCACCCGGCGCATGTCGCCGTCGATGCGTACCATCGGCGGCATGCCGCCCGATATGTGCAGGTCCGACGCGCCGTTCTTCACGGCAAAAGAAAGCAACTGGGTGATGTCCATTGAGTCCCCCGAACTCGAGCTACGCAGACGACCGCTCCACAGGGATGCTGTCGGCAGTACAGGCGGTTGCTTTAGCGAAACGCTGACCTGCCCGACCCGTCGCTGCGGGCGAAGCGCCGAATTGGCCGGGCCGGGGACCCTCGGGGTTCCGTGCATCCCCGCGTCCCGACGCCCTGCACTCGCGGCTGCAGACGCCTCCCGCAATTTTCGGGCCCGTGGTCAGCGCCCCCCTTTACGGTCAATGCACCGGCACTTTCCTCGCCCGGACTATATCATAGCGCCATGACGCAACTGGAAGACGATCGCAAGCGGGTCGAACGACGCATTACCTCGGCCTGCCAGCAGGCGGGCCGCGAACGGGACGAGGTCCAGGTGCTGGCAGTCAGCAAGACCCGCGGTACCGCGGAGATCCGGGCCCTGCACGCACTCGGGCAACGCCGCTTCGGCGAGAACTACGTGCAGGAATTCGTCGGGAAACACGATGCGCTGACGGATCTGGACCCGCCGGTCGAGTGGCACTTCATCGGGGCGTTGCAGACCAACAAGACCCGGCCCGTTGCGGAAAGGGCCGCCTGGGTGCACGGTATCGACCGACTGAAGATCGCCGAGCGACTGTCCCGGCAGCGGCCCGAGGCAATGGCGCCCCTGCAGGTCTGCCTTCAGGTCGATCTGAGTGGTGAACCGGGCAAAGGCGGGGTACAGCCGCCGGAGGCCGGCAGGCTGGCCGCGTCCGTCGCCCGCCTCCCCAACCTGGCGCTTCGCGGGCTGATGGCGATTCCCGCGCCCGCACAGGGCCTGGCGGAACAGCGGCGGCCTCTGGCACGGCTGCGCGAGCTCCGCGATGCCCTGAACGCGCAGGGACTCGAACTCGACACCCTGTCGATGGGCATGTCCGACGACCTCGAGGCAGCGATCCTCGAGGGCTCCACCCTGGTCCGCATCGGGACCGCACTCTTTGGCCCGCGAAGGCCGAAAGCGAGGCAGTGATGAACGAGGAACGACTCGAGGCCGGCTTCCTCGGCGCCGGAAACATGGGGCAGGCACTGATCGCCGGTCTGGTCCGCAGCGGGGTCCAGCCGGAGGCCATCGGCTTCGCGGAGCCCGACGCCGACCGGGCGGCGGCCGTACGGGCGCGGTTCCCCGGGCTGGTGCTGCTCGCTCCGCGCCAGCTCGCACGTCGGGTCCGGACTCTGGTGCTTGCCGTCAAGCCGCAGATACTGCCCGAGCTCGCGCTGGACCTGACCGCGGAGGTCGCGTCCGCGGACCCGCTGGTGATCTCGGTCGCGGCAGGCATCGGCACCGAACGCCTCGGTGACTGGCTCGGGCCGCAAACACGGATCGTGCGCGCGATGCCCAACACGCCGGCGCTGATTGGCGCGGGAATCACCGGACTTTATGCCAGTCCGCTCGCGACCGACGCCGACCGGAAGACCGCGGATCGGCTGCTCGGGGCCGTGGGCGCAACTGTCTGGCTTGAGGACGAGGAGCGGATGCACGCGGTCACCGCGACATCCGGCAGCGGCCCCGCCTACGTCTTCCTGCTGATCGAGGCGATGACGCGCGCCGCACAGAGGCTCGGACTGGACGAGGCAACCGCCCGGCAGCTCACGCTGGCCACGATCGGCGGTGCGACACGGCTGGCGCAGGAGAGCGACACCGATCCGGGCGAACTGCGCGCCCGGGTGACGTCGCCCGGCGGCACCACGGAGCGGGCAATCCGCGTGTTCGAGACATCCGGTTTTGCGGAGCTGGTTGCCGAGGCCATGGAGGCCGCGGCTGCACGCAGCCGCGAGCTTGGTGGATAATGCGCACCCGGCCGGCTGCGGACGGCCACCGTAGAGATCTCCTGTGCCGGGTCCGGCCCGGCCCAACGTAGAGCGGAGCAAGCGATGCAAGGCCCCTTCGACCAGATCCTCGATTTCCTGATCAGCACGCTGTTCGGGATCTACATCATCCTGCTATTGCTTCGCTTGATCTTCGGGCTGGTTCGAGCGGATTTCTTCAACCCGATCTCCCAGGCCGTCGTGCAGATCACCAATCCCCCGCTGAAGCTCCTGCGGCGAGTGATCCCGCCGGTCGGCCGCCTGGACCTCGCGGCGGTGGTGCTGATCATCCTGCTCAAGTTCATCGAGTTCTGGCTCCGGCTGACCGTCGCGGGCATCGAAATCGCTCCCGGGGCGGTGCTGATCGCATCGGTCCGCGAGGTCCTGGTCACGACGATCTGGATCTTCATCATCAGCCTGGTGGTCGAGGTGGTGATGAGCTGGCTTCAGGCCGGCGGGGCCCGCACCGGCAACCCGATCGGGCGACTGGTCGCCGACGTGAACCGGCCGATCCTCGGGCCGCTGCGCCGGGCGTTGCCGAACACCGGCGCGATCGACTTCTCCCCGATGCTGGCGCTTATCGGCCTTTACGTACTGCTGATACTGGTGCGTTCGATCTAGAATGAAGCAAGGCATACCGGGTGCGGGATGCTGTCGCACCGCATCCCGGATGCTTTCAGCGGAGTGATCGCCGATCGCATCCGTACAAGAGACATTCGGCACCAGTGAACGGTGCACCACCCAGGAGACTTCAGGATGGAACGCTTGCGCAATCTGTTGGTGATCACGTCGCTCGGCCTGCTTGCGCTGCTCTTGACCGCAGCCCCCGTGCACGCCAATCAGGTCGAATTCGACCGGTACACCGTGCACTACTCGGTACTCAGCACGCACTTCCTATCACCCGAGGTCGCGAGGGCCTACGACCTGCGGCGCAGCAGGAGCCGGGCGCTGGTCAATATCGCGATCATGAAGCGCGACAGCGAGGAGATGGAATCGGTACCCGGAAATGTCAGGGGGCAGGCCATGAACCTGAACCGGCAGGTGCGCCACCTCCGTTTCCGTCAGATCCGGGCTGGCGACGCCTACTATCATCTGGCGGAGGTTCGGGTACGCCCCGGCGAAGTCCTCGATTTCACCCTGGAGGTGACGGCCGAGGATGACGACGAGGTGATGCCGGTCAATTTCCAGCAGGTCATCTACCGCCACTGAGCGCAGGCTGCGAACCGACCGGTGTGGCCTGCGCTGGCGCGAGTCATGTCAGGATGCTGAAGATGCGCCACACTCCGTAGGCGATCAGCAACCCGCCAGCACCCTGCCGGATCAGATCGTTGCGCACGAAGCGCGCCAGCCGTGCCGCGAACAGGCCCATCAGCATCAGGTTCGGCAGCGTCCCCAGCGCAAACGCGGCCATCAGCAGCGCACCGTCGGCCGCGCTACCGGCCGCAAGCGTCCACACCAGCACGCTATAGACCAGCCCGCAGGGCAGCCATCCCCAGACGCCGCCGACCACGAAAGCCTGTCCCGCGTGCCGGACAGGAATGAAGTGTCTGCCGAGGGGCTCGATCCGGCGCCAGACCCGCCCCCCGACGCGCTCGAGGCGCGCGAGAATCGGCCACCAGCCACCGAGATAGAGCCCCAGCAGCACCAGGAAGACCGCGGCGAGGAGTTCCAGCAGGCGCTGTCCCTGCGGTAGCGCACCAAGCAGCGCGCCGCCAAGCAATCCCGCCAGGGCACCGGCGATCACGTAACTGCTCATCCGCCCCAGGTTGTACGCGAGCAGCCGGGGCCAGGTTGCGGACGCGGAACCCGCGTGACTCACCGAGATCGCTCCCACGATGCCGCCGCACATGCCGAGGCAGTGCACGCCACCGAGCACGCCGACCGCGAAGGCGGCAAGAAGGGTTCCCGTATCCATCAGGAGGTGGAGCTGCCGCCCCCGCGCACCCGGGCAAGGGGGTCAGTGCGGCAGAACAGCAGGAAGGTTCCGGACATGCCTCGATTGTGCATCATCGAACCGGTGCACACACGGATGCCACGTTTTCTGCCGGAGCGAGCCTGCTCGCGGCTGTCTCAGTTCAGGCGATACTGCGGCTCGTAGCGCCCGTCGTCGAAGTTGCGGAAGAACTGCTCGATGCCCGGATGTTCGACAGGCGTGTCGTCGGCGTCGGGCTGCACACTCTCCTCGGCCACGTAGATGCGGTCCTCGGAACCATCCACCAGCACGTAGTACCAGGGCTGTTCCGGACTCGGCAGGGATGAACGGACGCTCTCCGATAGATCCGACGGCGGCTCGAAGTGCTCGTCGACGTCCACCACCACGCCTCGCATGTCCACGTCGCGCACATGAATGATCTGTCCAATAGCAAATGCCGCGTTGCGCATGAGTACCTCGCGTCTGTAAACGATGCTCACATGATTTGGGCAACCGCCGTGACTTCCAGTTCAACCCCATCCGTGATGCCGATTCGCAACCCGGCCGGGCGTTTCGTCCCCCTCGAACCTCAGCTATGCAAGAAGCGATCCGGCAGGAGTTCCGCGAGACTCTCCAGCAAGTGGAACTCTGCCGACTCCAGCGCCGGGCCCCGGGTATCGGGATAGCGCATGCCCCGCAGATGCCGCACGCCCGATTCCCGCGCAGTGCCCAGCGCAGCCAGATTGTCGTCGACCAACAACGTCCGCCCCGGTCGATGCCGTTCGATGGTCTGCAGCCGCTCCCAGAAACAGGGTTCTTCCTTCGCACAGTCGAGCGTGTGAGCCGAGACCACGTGGTCGAGGTGGTCACCGATCCGGGTGCGCGCATGCTTGAACGCGAAGACCTCCGGGTGGGCATTGGTCACGAGCACCAGACGTTTCCCCTGCACGCGCAGGGTATCGAGCACCTGTGTGGCGTGCGGCTGGAACGCGACGTACCGGGCGAGGCGCTGCTTCAGGCCCAGGAGATCCAGACCCGTGAAACGCACCCAGTGATCCAGGCAGTACCACTCCAGGCGGCCGCGAATCCGTTCCATCTCTGCAAACAGCCGCTGGCGGGCCACCTCCGGTTCGTGCGCGTGCAGAAGGACGTATTCTTCCGGAATGAGTTCACGCCAGAACCGGTTGTCGAAGTGAAGGTCGAGCAGGGTGCCGTCCATGTCGAACAGCACCGTATCGATCTCCGACCAGGGAAGGGGCGCCGAAAAGGCGGCTTTCACCGGATTTTTTGACGCGCTGGCGATGTCCATGCGTAATACTCGGAAAACATTGAGGATGCGATGATGGCGACGATCTGGGCACGACCTCTGCAGGGCGCGACACTGGCTTCCCTCGTGGCGCTGTCGCTGTCGGTGGCAACGGCTGACGGGACCGACCCGTTCGACGATGACAGTCTCTGGGACCCACCCCGTACCGAGAGCAATCGGGGCGACCTGAATTTTCTGACCGACCCGCCGGATGACCCGGTCCACCATCACCAGAACCAGATCATCCTGATGGCCAGCAGCCTGGATGACGGCTGGGTGACGCTGCGCCAGTGCCACAACGACATTGACCGCGTCGGCCGTGCCCAGATTCTCTACAATGGTGACACAACCCGGGATATCGAGATCGAATCGCAGAGCAATATCGAGGAAACCTGGGTTGAAGGTGCCAGCGTCCAGTTGCGTCAGGTGCAACCCGACGCGGAGCTCTGTGTGAACGCGCGCTCGCGGATGCTCCAGGTTCTCGGTGACGGCGAATACCTGCTGGAAAACGGGCCCTTCATGCGCCGCTACCTGGACGGCTATTTCCCGATGCGCGTAACCGTCGCCGTGAGCTGGGGGGACCTTGATCTTTCGCTGGCGTCGAGCGAGCCACACGTGCAACCGGGGTTCGAGGTCACGGAGTCCGCTCACGGCGTGATCCTGGAGACGACCTTCGAGGGCCGGCTGAAAACCGCCCTGCGGCTGATCAACGACGAAGAATCCTGAACCCCGATGCGCCGTTCGCCGCCCGCGGTGCATGAACGCCGGACCGTCGCGCGCAGCCGGCTGTTCGAAGTCGAGGAACTGCACCTTGAGTTCAGCAACGGCGTCCGCACGCGGTTCGAACGTCTGGTCGGAAGCAGCGGCGGCGCGGTGGCGATTGCAGCCATGCCCGATCCCGATACGGTGCTGCTGATCCGCGAATACGCCGCGGGAACCGACCGCTACGAGCTGGG
>PWRV01000099.1 GCA_003563455.1 Thioalkalivibrio sp. | reverse complement strand
GTGCAGGACTTCGTCAAGGCCTGGACCAAGGTAATGAACGCAGACCGTTTCGATCTGGAACGATTGCAGCAATAATCACGGCCTGAGCCGGGCTCTTCGCCCGGCCAGTTTCCGCCAATCGAGAGACGCGTGGACAACGGTTGTTCCCGCGTCTTTTTTTTGGGGGTGGTGTGTCACCAACCGAGCTGTTACCCGTTATAACGGATTGGGAGACGTCATGCACATCCAACTGAATCCCGCACGAGGGGTCTCAATTTCACCTGCGCTGGAGGAGTACATCAACACGCAGCTTGGGAAGCGTGGTCCGACGCTTCGGTGAGCGTCTCACGCGTATCGAGGTATACCGGACCGACGTGAACGGTCCGAAAGGGGGCCTGGACAAGCAATGCAAGCTCGAGGCTCGCCCTCGTGGCGGGGACCCTTTGCTGGCTAGGCGGGAGTTAGTGCACGAGGATGCTTACGACGCCGTGTCCGGGGCGGCGAAACGCCTGGAATCGGTGCTGAGCAACCATTTCGGCAAACTCGATCGCAAAACATCCGGCGCAAGGCGGACGCGGCTGGGCGGCGACGAAGACACAGCGGGTTGACCGGCTTGCTTTCGGGACGAGCCGGCGGCGGGGTTGGCGACTGGTGCCTGGCCGCCGGCGACGTGGCTGCCTGGCCGCACCGGAGCTTCGTTCCGTCGTCTGATCAAGCTCCAGGCCCGGTCAGCAGCCAGAGCAGGACGGCGACGGCCAAAGCGCTAACCCGACCAGCGGCAGGCTCGCTTCGGAGCTCTCCAGACGTGTCAGGAGCGACTGGGCCGGTCGGGTGTCGAGCCGCAATCGGCCGGCCAACGTCCGCAACCCGTGCAAGCCCCGGAAGGACTCGAAAATGAAATATGCGACGAACTGTGGCAGCTGAAGAAGCTGCAAGGAGTACGAGCGTTTCGAGCGCGATACGGCGAAGAGGCTGGACCCGAGTGTCGCCGCGACCAATCCCACGACCATGGTCTGCGGGCCATCGAGTACCCACCAGACGAGGAGCAGAATCGCGAAAACCCGGACCGTTCCCACCAACGCCCCCCGGAGCTGACCTTCCTGTTTGCTGATGAATGCGCGTACGGATTGGTGGGCAAGACGCGAAGGAACGCCGGCGCCGGGCGGTTCCGCAAGGCAACGGCGACACCCCGGGGGATCGGCCAGCCGGGGCTGATTCACGCTCCGACCGCGAGCAGGATATCTCACGGAGCGCTGCTGGTCACCAACGGCAGAATGCGACTGCCGTTGATGAGTTCGGTGACGTCGGTTCTGGCTGTACCCCCATGGTCAGCGGACTCTCCGCTTCGTCCAGCGGCGAACCTGCCCCGGTCGGCTGGTATGCCGGTTCCGTGGGCTAAGGATCGGCGACCGCACTCTGCGTTATGCTGCGGACAAGCGGTTACCGGAGCAGGGCAGGACAATCCATGACCGATTCTCACCAGCAGGCCGCCCGCCAGGCGGCGCTGAACTATCACGAGTTGCCGACGCCCGGCAAGCTTGAAGTCCAGGCGACCAAGCCGCTGGCCAACGGCCGCGACCTCGCCCGCGCCTACTCCCCCGGTGTGGCAGAGGCATGTCGGGAGATCATCGCCAATCCGCTCGATGCTGCCCGCTTTACCGCCCGGGGCAATCTCGTGGCCGTGGTCACCAATGGCACGGCGGTACTGGGCCTTGGCAACATCGGCCCGCTGGCCGCCAAGCCGGTGATGGAAGGCAAGGCGGTCCTGTTCAAGAAGTTCGCCAACATCGACTGCTTCGACCTCGAGCTTGACGAGCCGGACCCCGAACGCCTGGCCGAGCTGGTCTGCGCGCTGGAGCCGGCCTTTGGCGCGATCAACCTCGAAGACGTCAAGGCCCCCGACTGCTTCGTGGTCGAGCGCATCTGCCGGGAGCGAATGAACATCCCGGTGTTCCACGACGACCAGCACGGTACCGCCATCGTCGTGGCTGCGGCCCTGACCAACGCGCTCAAGGTGACCGGCCGGCGTTTCGAAGACATCAAGGTAGTCTCCACCGGGGGCGGGGCTGCCGGGATCGCCTGCCTGAACATGCTGGTCAAGGTCGGCGTACCCCGCGAGAACATCTGGCTCTGCGACATCCACGGGCTCGTCCACCAGGGTCGCGAGCAGGACATGACGCCGGAAAAAGCGGCGTTTGCACAGGACACCCCGCTGCGCAGCATCGATGAGGTGATCGTCGGCGCGGACCTCTTTCTTGGTCTCTCGGGCCCGGGCGCGATCACACCGGCGCACGTCGCGCAGATGGCTGAACGACCCATGGTCTTTGCCCTGGCCAACCCGATGCCGGAGATCATGCCTGACGAGGTGAGGGCGGTCGCGCCGGACGCGGTGATCGCCACCGGGCGGTCGGACTATCCGAACCAGGTCAACAATGTCCTGTGTTTCCCGTTCATCTTCCGCGGTGCGCTCGATGTCGGCGCCACCGAGATCAACGACGCCATGCAGATCGCCTGCGCCGAGGCGCTGGCCGCTCTGGCCCGCGCGACGACATCGGCCGAAGCCGCCGCTGCTTACCAGAATGAAAGCCTGCGCTTCGGGCCTGAATCCCTGATCCCCAAGCCCTTCGATCCGCGACTGATGGGCGTGATCGCCCCGGCCGTTGCCCGCGCGGCGATGGAATCGGGGGGGGCGACAAGACCGATCGACGACCTCACCGGCTACAAGCAGCGGCTGGATGGCTCCGTTTTCCGCTCGGCGATGATCATGCGCCCGGTATTCGAGCGGGCGCGGGGCCGCACCCGGCGGATCGTGTTCGCGGAAGGCGAAGACGAGCGCGTACTGCGGACTGCGAACGCCTTGCTCGAGGAAAGCGGTCTGGTCCCTGTGCTGCTCGGGCGGCCAGACGTGGTGGAGAAGCGCTGCGAGCGGGCCGGCCTGCCGATTCGCCCGGGCCGGGACTTCGAACTGGCCAATCCGGAGAGCGATCCGCGCTATCGACAATACTGGACTGCCTACCATGAGATCATGCAGCGGCGTGGCGTCACGCCGGACATCGCCAAGAATGTCCTGCGTACCAACACCACCGCCATCGGCGCGATGATGGTGCAGCAGGGCGACGCCGACAGCCTGATCTGCGGCACCTACGGTCAGTTTCTCTGGCATCTGAAGTACGTGCGCCGCGCGCTCGCTCACGACGGCTGCACACCCGTGGGTGCGCTGAGCCTGATGATCCTCGAGGACGGGCCGCTGTTCATCGGCGACACGCAGGTAAACACCGAGCCCACCCCCGAGCAGATCGCGGCGTCGGTGATGAGTGCCGCACGGCACGTGCGCCGCTTCGGCCTGACGCCGCAGGTCGCACTGTGCTCGCACTCGCAGTTCGGCAATCTCGACACCTCGAGCGGCCGGCGCATGCGCGACGCCCTGCAGCTTCTCGATGCCAGCGAGCCGGATTTCGCCTACGAAGGCGAGATGTCCGTGGACCTCGCACTCGACCCGGCGCTGCGCCAGCGAAGCTTCCCCAACTCGCGCATCGAGGGCCCGGCCAATGTGCTGATCTTCGCGTTCACCGATGCCGCGAATGGCGTGCGCAACATCCTCAAGATGCGCGCCAACGGACTGGAGGTCGGCCCGGTGCTGATGGGCATGCGGAACCGCGCGCACATCGTCACACCCTCGGTCACGGCCCG
>PWRV01000209.1 GCA_003563455.1 Thioalkalivibrio sp. | reverse complement strand
GCACCCGCAGACTCACATCTCACTCCAATCCAGATTCCCGATCCAGCCTCATGGCCTAGTGGGCCATGCGGGAAGTTCGGTAACTATGGAGCACAGCCAGAAGTGCCGGAGCAAGGCGGGCCAGTGCCGGAATAGCCACCCTATTGCAAACTTGCCCAACGCAGCGCCGGCGCTTCTGGCGAAGCGATCTGTTACCTAACTTTCCGCGTGGCCCACTAGGGCCGCCCCGAGAAATGCGAATGAGCCACGGAAGAACACGGAAACACACCGTATTCTTCCGTGGCCAGATTTTCTCGTTACAGAAAGATCCACAGCAGAATGACGCCAAGGATCAACCGGTAGACCACGAAGGGCAGCATTCCGATCCGTTCGATCAGCTTCAGGAACCAGTGCACGCTGAGCCAAGCGGCCAGGCCGGCGATCGCGGCCCCGGCCCCGAGTTGCAGCCAGTTCACCGTGTCCGGCGGGGCCTGCACCAGTTGCAATGTCTGATACGCCCCAGCCAGGGCGATGATCGGAATCGCCAGCAGGAAAGAATACCGGGCGGCGGCCTGCCGCGAGAAACCGAGCAGCAGCGCGGCGGTCATCGTGACTCCGGAGCGGGACGTCCCGGGGATCAGCGCCAGCGCCTGCGCGCCGCCCACGATCAGGATGTCGCGCCAGCGGATGCTGAACTCGTCGCGATCGCCGCGTCCGCGCCAGTCGGCGAGCCAGAGCAGCAGAGCGAAGCCGATAGTGGTGGTCGCGATCACCAGCGGTGAACGCAGGTGCGCCTCGATCACCCCCGCGAAGATCAGGCCCGCGAGCGCGGCGGGTATCGTGCCGAAGATCACAGCCCACGCGAGCATGGACTCGGGCGTCGCGCCGTTGCCGCTCACCTGCCGGACCCAGGCGCGCGCGATCAGGACCACCTCGAGCCGGAAGTAGGCCACAATCGCGACCAACGTACCGACGTGGATCGCTACGTCGAAAGCCAGCCCCTGGTCCTCCCAGGCTGTCAGCACCGGCACCAGGATCAGGTGCGCCGCACTCGAGATCGGCAGGAACTCCGTCAGGCCCTGCACCAGTGCCAGCACCCATACCTGCAACCAGTCCATCTGTTTCTCCCTTTGCTTTTCTTGCCAAGCAGAACACGCAAATTCCTGCAGCCATGGCGAATTGGCGCCCGGACCGACAGGCACGCTGGCGGCAGCGATCGCCTTCGAGACTCCGGACGATCATCGCAAGGCGAGCCACGGAAGGCACGGACATCACGGGAAAGAAGTCCTGGTAGACCGCCCTGTTCGTGCCCCAGGCGCGCTCCTGCACAGCGTGCTCACGCAGGAAGGCGCCATGCGCACGAACGGTTGGCCCATTACGTTGTGGTCGACATGGCGTCCGCTACGCTGGAACATTGGTGAAACTCAGGAAAGGGGCTGGACCCACCTCAGTTTCCGTGATGTCGGTGCGTTCCGTGGCTGTACCTTCAGCTCGAGCCTCCTTATGTTAGCTCCGTCCTACACTTCACAGTCGCTCGCGTCGGTCCGGAAAGGATGCCGGAGGCAGGGCGCAGTCGCGACCGAGCACCATCACCTGGAAACGCTCCCCCATCTCCCCGGGCAGGGTGAGCATACGCACCTGCTGGGCGAGCTGCATGATCTCCTTCGGATCGTCCTTGCCGGCGACCGACTGCTCGAACAGGGCCGGCAGGCCGGCGCCGAGCAGGAATTCGCCCTGTCCCGCGTACGCCAGCACATCGAGACCGGCTTTCGTCGCACCCTCGGCGACGCCGGTGAAATCCACACTCGCAGTCAGATCCATCAGGCCCGGCCAGGCCAGCGGATCCAGCACGAGTTGCTGCCGGTAATATCCCACCAGCGTGCCGGTCACCCGTTCCGGCGCGTAGAAGGCGTGACGGGGATAGCCGTAGTCGCCGATCCAGATCAGGCCCCGCTCCAGCCTTTCGGCCACCGCGTGCAGCCAGGGACCCACCGTCGGCCGCCACTCGGACACGTAACCCTCCGGCCAGGGGCCAAAGGACGCCTGGAATTCGCGCGCCGCCGCATCCAGCGCCGGCGGCGCCAACCGATCAGCGAAGACGAGACCCGATTCCCCGGCACCGACGCCCCGCTGCCAGACCCTGCCGTCGCGCCAGCAGAAGAGCTCCACCGGCATCGCGTCCAGAACCTCGTTCGCGAGCACCAGCGCGCGGATCGGCGCCTCGGGCAACCGGTCCAGCCATTCCACCCGCACCATCCGCTCCGCCCCGAGCCGGTTCGCGAGGAAGGCCTGCTGGCGCTGGCGCAGGTCGGGACTGACCTCGAGGATGCGGTAGCGCCGCAACGACACGCCCGCTTCCTCGAGGCCCAGGATCACGTCCCCCGCCAGCCGCCCGCTGCCGGCACCGAACTCGAGAATCTCGCAACCCTCGTCCTCCAGCACCGGCGCGAACCACCGCGCCAGCGTGGCACCGAAAAGCGTCGAGACTTCGGGCGCGGTAACGAAGTCGCCCTCCCGGCCCAGCTTGCGCAGGCCGTTCACGTAGTAGCCGAGGCCCGGCGCATACAGCACCTGCTCCATGTACCTCGCAAACGGCAGAAACCCCCCGCCCGACGCGACCTCCGCCTGAATCTGCGACAGCAGTTCCGAAGACAGCGCCAATGCCTCCGGATCGGGTGCGGGACCGGGCCCCGTGGGGGGTGCTGTGCTAGATTCGGATGCGTCGACCATCAGCCTGAACCGGAGAAAGCCCGTTGGCGCAGAGCAACGCCGTGGCCGCAGACGGCCCGGGTCGTGAAGTGGTGCTGATCACCGGCGCCGCGCGCAGAATCGGCGCGGAGATCGCGCGAACCCTGCACCGTGCGGGTGTCAACGTGCTGCTGCATTATCGCGGCTCGCGGGAGGCCGCCGCCACCCTCGCCGAAGAACTGAACGCCAAACGTCCGGACAGCGCGCGTCTGCTGCAGGCGGATCTGCTGGATCCGCGCAGGCTCTCGGACCTCGGCGAGCGCGCGGTCGCGGCGTACGGGCACCTGAACTACCTGGTCAACAACGCCTCGACCTTCTACCCGACGCCGGCCGGCGAGATCACCGGGGAGCAATGGGACGACCTGATGGGGTCCAACCTCAAGGCGCCGCTGTTCCTCACCCAGGCCTGCACCCCGGCGCTGCGCGCGACCGCCGGTGCCGTCGTCAATATCGTCGACATCCACGCGCAGCGGCCCCTGAAGGGCTACCCGCTCTATTCCGCGGCAAAAGCCGGCCTTTGGGCGCTGACCCAGGCCTTCGCGCGGGAACTCGGTCCGGAAATCCGGGTAAACGGCGTTGCGCCGGGCGCGATCCTGATGCCGGAGGCCGAGGCGAACCAGTACAGCCATCGCGAGATGGTCGACCGCACCGCGCTCAAGCGCCAGGGCCACCCGGCGGATATCGCCGGCACCGTGCTTTTTCTGCTGCGTGAGGCGCCCTACATCACCGGGCAGGTGATCCCGGTGGACGGCGGCCGCTCGGCCTCGCAGTAGCGCCGCAGTCGGGCGGCAACCGCCCCGGGTGCGTTATGCTGACGGGCAGGAATGATTCCGGGAGAAGACCATGATCGATTCCAAGAGCTTCGACGACCTTGCCCGTCGCATCACCGAAAGCCTGCCGGAACCGGTGCGCGCCTTGCAGAAGGACGTGGAACGGCAGGTGCGGTCG
>PWRV01000187.1 GCA_003563455.1 Thioalkalivibrio sp. | reverse complement strand
GTTTATGGGTGCCCTCTGCCGTCACGCCCAGCGAGCACAACCTGATGCTCAATCCGGCCCACCCAGAATTTGCTGCTCTCGTCATTTCTGATCCAAAGGCGTTTTTCTTCGACGTCCGCCTGGGTCGGTCTTGCGGATTTCCGCAAGCGCTGATTGGCCGTGATCGCGGGCTTGGGCTTTTGACTTCCGTTAGAATCCGCGTTTCCACTCAGTCCCACTATTGCGTTGATGCTCCGAGCAACCCTCTTCCGTAGGGAGAAGGAGGTTGCGGTAGGGGACCAAGTGGAGGCGAATCCGCTCGGGAATGCCCGATGCGGCCGATGGCCGTCTTGGTCGTTACAACAACGCAAGGAGGAGGGGGAATGAGCAACACCTTGGAGTGCAACACCTGTGGCTTCATTTACGACGAGGCGGAAGGGCTTCCTGACGAAGGAATTCCACCCGGTACGCGCTGGGAAGACATTCCCGATGACTGGGTGTGCCCCGAATGCGGTGCCACCAAGGCCGACTTCACTCCCGTGAAATTCGACTGAGAACACCGATTTCGACTCAAAGAGGGGTGAGGAAGGAAACGGCATCGGCGCCCGCGGCCTCGCCCCGGCGCAGGCGCTCGCGGAACTGCTCCGGGTCGGCAGAGTCGCCCACAACGCGCTGCACGCGGTGGCGGTGGTAGGCGGCCAGCTGTTCCCGGATTCCAAGAACCTGCGGGTGGTCCGCGGGAAATAACTCCCGATGCAGATCGGGAAGGCGGTACCAGGGCACCGTCGGGCGAGCATGGTGGGCGTTGTGATAGCCGAAATTCAGGGTCCAGAGATTCAGCCACGGCCAGCGTAGCGACACCGGGTTGGAGAACGTGTGCGACTGCTCATAGGCCGTGTCGCCGCGGCGCGTGGGGTCTCCACCCGTTTCCAGCGTGAAACTCAGCGCATAGTTGTGCTGGAACGCGTCCATGAACCGCAGTACGTGCAGCATCAGCAGCCAGGCGACCAGGTAGAGCAGCGCCGCGAGCGGGTTCCAGAACAGGACCAGCAGGAACAGCGAGCCACGCACCGCCAACACGGTCAGAACCCGGCTCCGCAGATGCTGGCGGCTCGACCAGACGAAGGGCAGCAGGATCTGGGTCCAGTGCATCATCACGGGTAGGGCCGGGATGTAGGCCCACTCGAGTGCTTCGATCATCCTGCGGATGCGGGGATGCGCGCGCAGGAACGCCACGTGGTCGAAGGCCACGACGTCGGTGTTGTCGACGTGATGGCGCATGTGCTTGGTGCGGATGTCCTCGAAGCGTGCGTAGGCACTGGCGGCGATCCAGTTCAGCACCCGTCCGACCCGCGCGTTGTGTTCGTTGCGTCGGAACAGGGTGTTGTGCCCGCATTCATGCAGCAGATAAGCGGCAATGACCATGGCGTGCGCGGTCAGCAGGGTGCCCGCCAGCAGCGCGATCGGGTGGGTCGTAAACAGGAGCAGGGCGATGCCTCCGAAGTAGCCGCCGAACACATAGGTGGTGACCGCAAGCAGCGGCCACAGGCCGTCGCGGTCACGGAGCAGGGATTGCCATTCCATCTCGGGTTCTCCTTTGAAGGCGATCAAGCGCGGGTTTCGGAGCCGACCGCTGGCTGGTGCGGCCCGCCCGGTTGGGGTGGCTGGGCTGCGGGCGGTACGACCGGTCTCGACCGCCATTGCTGAAAATGTCGTCGCTCTTCTTCTGCCATCCAGCGGTTCACGTCCCAGAGGTCGGCGACCGGGGCCTGCGTGAATGGAAGCTGGTGCAGGTAGCCATCCGGACCGAATTCCGGGGTCATCGTGGTTTGGCCGGTACCGCCGGCCTGCTGGGCCCTCCAGAAGACCTCCCAGCAGCGCTGGTGACTGGCGAGCGCACGGGCGTATTCGGGTGCGGCGGGGTGGGGTACCTGTGGGCCCTGATCGTAGCCGACGCGAGCGTGGATGTGACGTACATGGGGTGCGATACGCTCGATGGTCGGCATTTCCGTGTCCATCAATCGTTCCGCCACCACGCACCAGTGGCTGAGATCCGCGGTCAGGCGTAGTTCGGGGAGATCGTCGAGGATCGGTTCGCAGCGCCATGGATGGAACAGACAGCGGCTGCGGTGGGTTTCGAAACACAGTTCCAGACCCAGCGACGCGGCTGTTTCCATTCCGGCTTCGAAAAAGCGCAGCACCTCTGCATTCGACCAGGCATCCAGACCACCGATGCAGTTCACCCGTAGCGGGTCGAATGGTGCGCAGGTTCGCAGCCCTTCGCGAAGGTCGGCGATATGCGCCTGCAGGTCCAGATCGCGCTTGGGAACGTACCCGCCACCGGTGATGATCTCGGCGATCCAGGGCATGCCTGTGTCGTCGCGCACCCGACCGAGTTCGCGTTGCTCGGGGCTGGACATCGGCACCGGGGATTCAATGCCATCGAAGCCGGCGGAACGGGCCTCCGAGGCGAAATCTGCGAGGCTTCCGGCTGTGCCCCAGCGCGTTCTGAAGAGTGCGAGTTCCATCACGGCTCCTGTCGGTTTATTAGGCAAAAATACATGCAAATCTGCGTGCGTCAAGAGGCCGGTCAGGGACTGTGGCTGGCGGAGTTACACAGGAGGCCTTGGCACCGCGCTTCAGCGCCGTGCTGGTGGTATCCTCATGAAAACCAAAAAACCGTCTCCCGATGCCTCGTCGCCAATCGCTTGCCCGCAGGAAGAGTTTCGTGCTGGCGCTGCATGAGATCGATCGTTTCTGGGGCGAGGTTTTCCCTGACGAAACCTATTACGATCTCAACTATTCGGATCTCTTCACCCGCATGTGGCTCGCGCGGGACAAGCCCTTGAAGAAAACCGATCTCTACCCGTTCATGCCCCGCGTGAGCCTCCGGACCGCGGTGAAATACGTGCAGCGCGCGATCGAATCCGGCCTGCTTACGGAAACGATCGACCCTGACGATCGTCGTTCCAAACTGGTCGCGCTCTCGCCCGAACTCGCAGGCAATATCGAACGCTTCATCGATCATGCCCTGGTCACGTTCGACTCCGGACCGTTCGGTCAGGGGGCGAAGAAGAGCGGGTGACGCCCCGTGTCCGTGTGCATCCGTGGCTGCACCTGTCAGCCTGCGGGGCGGCGCGGAGCCATGACCGTCAGACCTGCGCCGATTCCCGATGCCGGGCGCCCTCGCTGCGCATCATCTGCAGGATGCGCGACTCCAGTTCGCCGTAATCCGGTATGGCCTTCAGCGCAGCCTTGTCGAGCCGCCGCTCGTCGGCGCCGAAGGTTGGCTCGATCACTTCGACCAGGCGCCCCGGTCCGCTGCTGAAGAACGCGATGCGGTCTCCCATGAAGATGGCCTCCTCGATGTCGTGGGTCACCATCAGCACCGTCATGCGCTCCTTGTGCACGATACCCAGCACGAGTTCCTGCATCTGCCAGCGTGTTTCCGGGTCCAGCGCGCCGAACGGTTCGTCCATCAGCAGGATGTCGGGCTGGTTGGCCAGCGCGCGGGCAATGGCCACGCGTTGCCGCATGCCGCCCGAGAGTTGATCGGGGTAGGCCTTGCGAAAGGGCGTCAGGCCGATGCGGTCGAGAAAGTAGTCGACCACGCCGCCCCGGTCGCCGGCCGCCGCGCTGTTGATGCGTAGTCCGTACCCGACATTCTGTTCGACGGTCAGCCAGGGAAATGACGTGTAGGTCT
>PWRV01000162.1 GCA_003563455.1 Thioalkalivibrio sp. | reverse complement strand
TTCCTGCGTACGGAACGCACCGAGTACCTGCATTGCGAGGATGTGGTCCGTACGCACGCAGCGGTCCGGCCGGAGGTCGCTTTCGAGTTGCGGCACAACGGCCGCGCGGTCCTCGACCTGCCGGCCACGGGTGCCGACGGGGGCGCCGAAAGGGTGATGGCGCTGCTGGGCGGGGACTTCCCGGACCACGCCTTCGAGATCGAGCGGGAGGGCTCCGGGCTGAGGCTGCGGGGTTGGCTGGGCGCGCCGACCCGCGCGCGTTCGCAGCCCGACCAGCAGTTCTTCTTCGTCAACGGCCGGCCGGTGCGCGACCGGGTGCTGTCGGCCGCGGTCCGTCGGGCCTACCGGGACGTGCTCTACCACGGGCGGCACCCGGTCTTCGTGCTGTTCCTAGACCTCGATCCCGCGGGAGTCGATGTGAACGCCCATCCCGCGAAGAGCGAGGTGCGCTTTCGCGAGGGCCGCCTGGTGCACGACTTCATCTTCCAGACGCTGCACCGGGGGCTGGCAGGCGTGCGGCCGGCCAGTGGGGGTCCCGGAGGGGACGCCGTTCCAGCGGGTGAGCCGGGTCACCCGGCCCCGGCTTCGGCGGTACCGGCTTTCGCTACGGGGCCCCGGAGCGGCTCACCGTTGCCCGCGCGCGACACGCACTGGGAGCTGCCGTTGCCGCAGGTCGGCGAGCCCGGCCCGGAGCGCTCCGGATATGCCGCGGCTTCCGGTCCCGAGCTGTCTGCGCCGGGCGGGCGCGAACACGAGGGTGCCCCGCCCCTGGGCTTTGCGCTCGGGCAGGTCGCGGGCGCCTTCATCCTCGCGGAGAACGCGCGCGGCCTGGTCCTGGTCGACATGCACGCGGCACACGAGCGAGTGACCTACGAGCGCCTGAAACGCGAGTGGCGCGCGGCCCGCGTGACCCGCCAGCCGCTGCTGGTGCCGGAGACCCTCGCAGTCACCCGGGCCGAGGCCGATCTGGTCGAGTCTTCGGCCGATCTGCTCCGGGACCTCGGGTTCGAACTGGACCGGAGCGGCCCCGAGGCCGTGAGGCTGCGTGCAGCGCCAGCGCTGCTGCAGGGTCGGGACCTCGGCGGGCTCGTGCAGGACCTCCTCGCCGACTTGCGCAATCTTGGACACGCGGACCGCGCGGAAGCCGCGCTCGACGCGGTATTGAGCAGCATGGCCTGTCACGGTTCGGTCCGTGCCGGACGGCGCCTGAGCCTTCCGGAGATGAACCGGCTGCTGCGGGACATGGAAGAGACCGAGAACAGCGGCCAGTGCAATCACGGCAGGCCGACCTACGTCGAGCTTGACCACCAGGCCCTCGACCGCCTCTTCCTGCGCGGGAGATGAGCCGTTGACGCAGCCGGTGATTCTGCTGATGGGCCCGACGGCCACCGGCAAGACTTCGCTGGCTCTGGAAGTCGGGGAACGGATCGGTGCCGAGATCGTCAGTGTCGACTCGGCGCTGGTCTATCGGGGCATGGACATCGGCACGGCCAAGCCGAGCCGAGCCGAGCGCGCGCGCATACCGCACCACCTGATCGACATCCGCGAACCCGAGGAGACCTGGTCGGCCGCCGACTTCGCCGATCACGCGCGGCGTCTGATCGGCGAGATCCGCGGACGCGGCCGTGTTCCGCTGCTGGTCGGCGGGACCATGCTTTACTTTCGTGCGCTGATCGACGGCCTGGACCGGATGCCGGCGGTGGACCCGGAGGTCCGTTCGGCGCTGCGCGCGAGGGTCGCGCAGGTGGGGGCTGCCGCGCTGCATGCGGAGCTGAGCGCGGTGGATCCGGTCGCGGCCCGGCGCATTCACCCCAACGACCCGCAGCGGATCCTGCGCGCGCTGGAGATCCACCGAAGCACCGGCCGGCCGCTCTCGGCCTTCCAGTCCGGAAGTGTCCGCGGCCTGCCCGATGACTGGCGGTGCCTGGCCCTGATCCCCGAAGACCGGGCCCTTCTGCGCGAGCGCATTGCGCAGCGCTTCGATGCGATGATGGCCGCCGGTTTCGAGAGGGAATTGCGCGAGCTGATGGCGCGTCCCTCTCTGACTGCGGGCCACGCGTCGCAGCGTGCAGTCGGTTACCGCCAGGGCTGGCAGTGGCTGCAGGGGGACATCGGCTGCGAAACCTTCCGGCAGCGTGCGATCACCGCGACGCGCCAACTCGCGAAGCGCCAGCTGACCTGGCTGCGCGGGATGGGAGGCCTGGAGTTGATCGCTGCGGAGTCTGCACGGCCGGAGGACCTGCTGCGGCGGCTTCCGCCGGAGGTCCGTCGATGTTGATGCGGTAACTTGGTGCAGTGCCAGATGGGCACTATGCTATCTTTTTCACAGAAAGCCCCCGATAACCCGGGCTGCACGAAGCGGGCCCGATAACCATAAACCAAAAGGACACCGATCATGGCAAAAGGGCAGATGCTACAAGAACCCTTTCTCAACGCATTGCGCCGGGATCGCATCCCGGTGTCCGTGTATCTGGTCAACGGCATCAAGCTGCAGGGGCAGATCGAGTCCTTCGACCAGTTCGTGGTGCTGCTCAAGAGCGCGGTGTCGCAGATGGTATACAAGCACGCAATCTCCACGATCGTACCTTCGCGGCAGGTGCGCCTGCAGCTCGAGGGCGAAGAACAGGTCGTGCAGGAGGGTCAATCCTGAAGGCATGCCGGATGTGAACACCCTTGTTTGAGCGCCCCGAGAGCGGCAACCGGGCAATCCTGGTGGCGCTGGGGATCGGCGAGGTCGCCGATCTCGAGGCACAGATCGAAGAGTTCCGGGACCTCGCGGAATCCGCCGGGGCGCAGGTGCTGGACGTCATCTCCGGCACGCGTCGTCAGCCTGATCCGCGCTTTTACGCGGGCTCCGGGAAGGCCGACGAGGTCGCGGCCGCGGTGGAGGCAACGGACGCGGATCTCGTTGTCTTCAACCATCCGCTGTCGCCGAGCCAGGAGCGTAATCTCGAACGCCACCTGCGTTGCCGCGTGCTTGACCGTTCCGGCCTGATCCTCGACATCTTTGCCCAGCGGGCCCGCACGCACGAGGGCAAGCTGCAGGTCGAGCTGGCCCAGCTCCGGCACATGTCCACTCGCCTCGTGCGTGGCTGGACCCACCTCGAGCGCCAGAAGGGCGGCATCGGGCTGCGCGGTCCGGGCGAGACCCAGCTCGAGACCGACCGGCGCCTGCTGGCCGCGCGCATCAAGCACATCGAGAGGCGGCTGGACAAGGTGCGGCGCGCGCGCGAGCAGGGCCGCCAGGCGCGGCGGCGCAACGAGACACCAACGGTCGCGCTGGTGGGGTACACCAACGCCGGCAAGTCCACGCTGTTCAACCGCCTGACCGAGGCGCGGGTGTACGCGGCCGACCAGCTCTTTGCGACGCTGGACCCGACACTGCGGCGCGTCAATCTCGCGCCGCACCGCTCACTGATCCTGGCGGACACCGTTGGATTCATCCGCGACCTGCCGCACGAGCTGATCGCTGCGTTCAAGGCCACGTTGACCGAGACGCGGGAGGCGGCACTGCTGCTGCACGTGATCGATGCCGCCGACCCGGAGCGCGACGCCCATATCGCACAGGTGGAGTCGGTACTGGACGAGATCGGGGCGGCGGAGGTGCCGGTCTGGCGCATCTACAACAAGATCGACTGCCTGCCCGAGGCGGAAGCCGGGGAACCCGGCCGATTCGGCGGCGATGCGGTCTGGCTGTCGGCAGCGACGGGCGAGGG
>PWRV01000094.1 GCA_003563455.1 Thioalkalivibrio sp. | reverse complement strand
GCCGGCTTCGAGCGTCTGGTGTAACACCGACTTCAGTCGCTCACGCAAAGCGTCATGGGGACCGTTTTGGGCCGAGAGCGGGCTCCCAGGAAGGTTGGACGCGACGTCTTAAGCGGTCGCCCGGGGTGATGGGTTTCGTGCTCAGCAGCGTTTGGTTTGCGCGGTCCGAGGCATGGTATTCTTCGCTTAATCGCTATTTGCGCTTCACCCGTGGCCACTGCGGATTCAGTGGTACCCGCCGGCTTCGGTCGGCATCCCAAAGCCCCTCCGGGTCGTGAGAAGGGGCGTGACGACAGACCTCGACCCCATAGTTCGGGCTGGGCTTGTCCCTGGTGAGTTACAACATGACGCCGAAATCCCTTCATTCCAGTCTGTTCGTCTCACGACCCTTCTGCGGGGGAAACGCCAGCAAGCGTCCAATTATTCAGTCCTGAAACAACAATGCCACGGAATGCCCGCAAGAACCGGGGGGTAGGTTTCCTTACCTGCCCCGACAGCGAAAACGGCTGGCTCATTTGGAATGCTCTGTCGCGTGGCGGCAGCGCATGCCTTGAGAGGCTCTGAATACAGCGATCCTGGCGAGGCCGACACGGCTCGGGAAGAAGGGCTGACTTGGCGAGAGGGACCTTCTTGCAACCATGGACCCCGCGTCCAGACTCCCCCGGGAGAGAGGTGCCTTGGGCGGCTGTTCGGTCACCAGCTCTTGTAGGGCAAGAACTTGCCGTTCCAGGTGACCTTCACGCGGTCGCCCTTCGGGTCGCGAATCTTCTCGATGTCCATGGTGAAATCGATAGCACTCATGATGCCGTCGCCAAACTTCTCGTGGATGATCTCCTTCATCGTCTCACCATACACGTTCACCGCCTCGTAGAAGCGGTAGATCAGCGGGTCGGTGGGGATGGTCTTGTCCCAGTGCTTGTGCGGGAATGCCAGTAGGGCCTCGACGACATCGGGACCCAGTCCGAGGAAAGAACACAGGCCCTCGGCGGAGCTCTTGTCGAGGTGATTCATGCCCAGGCAGGCGGATGTCACGTAGACTTCGTGCAGACCGGCGGCCTCGGCGATCGCGGCCCAGGTGGTGCCCTTGGACAGCTTGGCTGCGATGATGGACTCTGTCATTTCCAGCTTGCTCAACATCCTGATGCTCCTTGGTCTTCGTTGAAGGGGTCTGGTTTCGGGTTCAACCGCTTCTGACCAGCGCAGGTCGTGGCGGGAAGTTGTCCGGCTTGACCGGGTTCACGGTGCGTGGCGTGTGCCGGGGGTCGGTGTCCCTGGCGGCGCTGGCGAGGGTCTTCGCGCGCCGGACCAGGAACTCGACGAGGTGATTGCGTACCGGGTAGTAGCCGGGCTGCTCGTGCAGCGTGGCGCGTTCGCGGGGCCGCGGAATGTCGACGATCACCGACTCCGCGACCCGGGCATTCGGGCCGTTGGTCATCAGCAGCACGCGGTCGGCCAGCAGCACCGACTCGTCCACGTCGTGCGTGATCATGAATACGGTCTGGTGGGTTCGGGCCCAGATCTTCAGCAGTTCCTCCTGGATCACGCCGCGGGTCAAGGCGTCCAGCGCCCCGAAGGGCTCGTCCATCAACAGCAGCTTGGGTTCGATCGCGAAGGCGCGGGCGATGCCGACGCGCTGACGCATGCCCCCGGAGAGCTGTGCGGGCTTGCGGCTGAGCACCTCGCCCAGGCCGACCATCTCGAGGTACCTGACGCTGTGTTCACGGATCTTCGCCCGGCTCCAGCTTGGCCAGCGGGCGCGTACCGCAAAGGTCACGTTGTGCAGGGTCGACAGCCAAGGCAGGAGGCTGTGATTCTGGAAGATCACCCCCTGGTCCCGGCTCGGACCTTCGATCACCTTCCCGTCCATGATCACGTGGCCGTCGCTGGGGTAGTCGAGCCCGGCGAGCACGTTCAGGATGGTGGACTTGCCGCAGCCCGAATGTCCGATGATACAGACGAACTCGCCCTTCTCGATGCTGAAATTCACCCCCTCGAAGACGGTGGTCGGCTCCTTGCTGCCGGGTTGGGGAAAGCGTCGCGCGAGGTTCTCTATCTGCAGGAAATGTCCGGTCATGAGCGTTCCTCAGTCCTGGTAGCGTACGAAGCGCGACGCCTGGACGAGCATCCCGTCGAGCAGCATGCCGACGATGCCGATCATCAGGATCGCGAAGATCACGCTGGCGAGGTCGAGGTTGTTCCACTCGTTCCAGACGTAGTAGCCGATGCCGGTTCCCCCCACGAGCATCTCGGCGGCCACGATCACCAGCCAGGCAATGCCTACGGAGATGCGCATGCCGGTGAGGATGGTTGGGGCCGCTGCGGGCAGGATCACCGTGAAGGCGGTACGCAGTTTGGAAAGTTCGAGTGTGCGGGCGACGTTCAGCCAGTCATTGCGCACCGCTGCCACGCCAAAAGCGGTGTTGATCAGCATCGGCCAGATCGAGCAGATGAAGATCACGAAGATGGCCGAGGTGTTAGAGTCCTTGATAATGAACAGGGCGAGGGGCATCCAGGCCAGCGGGGAGATGGGCTTCAGCACCTGGATGTAGGGATTGAAGGCCTTGTTCAGCACCGGTGACATGCCGATCACGAAGCCCAATGGAATCGCGACCAGCACCGCCAGCCCGAACCCAGCCATCACCCGCCCGACGGAGTAGGCCAGCTGCAACCCGATGCCCTTGTCGTTGGGTCCCGCGTCATAGAAGGGCCGACTCAGTTCGTCCACCGCGTGGCTGAAGACCTGCGACGGCGCCGGGATGCCGGAGGGCTGGGAGGCGCCGCCCATCAGCAGTTCGTACTCGCTGAGCTCTCCAGCCCCGGTCAGGACCTGGGGGGCCGTGGCCAACTGCCACAGCCCCAGGGTCGCGATCAGGAAGGTGATCGAGACGATGGCAGCCCTGAGATTCAGGTTCGTCAGCATCTCAGGCTCTCCCTATCGCGAAGCTCTTCGCGTACGCCTCCGGGTCGGTGTAGTCGAACACCTTGCCCATGATAGTGAAGTTCTTCGCGGTCTTCTCAGGCGGCTCGAACCCAAGTTCCTTCATCACGTCACCGCACTCGGTCGCCAGGAACACCTGCTCGGCGATCTGACTGTAATTCACATCACCCTCGATGTAGCCCCAGCGTTTCATCTGGGTCAGGATCCAGATCGCCATCGAATGCCAGGGGAAGGGGTCGAAGTCGATCCGGTCCGGTACGTCCTGGATGTTGCCAAGACCGTCGGCGAAACGGCCGGTCAGCACCTGCTGCACCACTGGTACCGGCTGGTTCAGATAGGCGCGGGGCGCGATGGCCTCGGCGATCTCGATCCGGTTGGCCGGTTCCGAGGAGTACTGCGTCGCCTCGACGATGGCTCGGAACAGGGCACCGAAGGTGTTCGGATTCTCCTCCGCAAAAGCCCTGGAGCAGGCGAAGGCGCAGCAGGGATGTCCGTCCCAGATGTCCTTGGTCAGCATGTGAATGAAGCCGACCTGTTCCCACACCGCGCGCTGGTTGAACGGATCCGGGGCCAGGTAGCCGTCTACGTTTTCCGCACGCAGGTTCGCCACCATCTCGGGCGGCGGCACCACGCGGATCTGGATGTCCTGGTCCGGGTCGAGGCCGTGCTCTGCCACGTAGTAGCGCAGCAGGAAGTTGTGCATCGAATACTCGAACGGCACCGCGAAGCGGAAGCCCTTCCAGTCCTTGGGGTCGCGCTTGTCCTTGTGCTTGTTGTGCAGCGTGATGGCCTGGCCGTTGATATTCTCGACGGCGGGCATGATGAAGGGGGCGGAGATGGAGCCCACGCCCATACTCATTGCCAGCGGCATCGGCGAGAGCATGTGCGAGGCGTCGTATTGGCCGCTCAGGGACATGTCGCGCGCCACCGCCCAGCCGGCGGTCTTGATCACCTCGACGTCCAGGCCGTAGCGCTCGTAGAAGCCCATCGGGTGGGCCATGATAATCGGGGTCGCGCAGGTGATCGGCACGAAGCCGATGCGCAGCTTCTTCTTCTCCAGGGGGCCGAGGCTGTCCTTGGCCGCAGCTTTCACCTTGTCCAGGGGCAACACACTGGCCAGTGCCGCGGCGATGGTGCCGCCGCCCAGGAGCTTCAGGAAGCGGCGCCGGTCGATCTCGTTGTGACCGAACATCGCGCGCACGATGGCGCTCTCCACTGCGCGGTCCATGATCGCGTCGGTGTCCATCGCGGGCTCGTCCGAACGGTGCGTGGTCATCCGGGCCTCGGGCTCGTGATCCGGGTTGAGATCGGCGTGATCGAAGCATCCGCACTGGCCCGGTCCATGGTGGCCGTGTCGGCAACTGCCGCCGTGGCGCAGGTCACTCTCGGCGTCGAATGGATTGCTCAGGCTCTTTGTCGGCATTGCTGGTTCTCCCGCATGGACGTGTGGAGAGGGTGCTGCAGGTAGCGTGCCAACCAGCCGATGGTAAGGATTGGACAGCGCGAAGGCCGCGTGCCAGGAAGGTCGACGCCCTGTGGACAGGGCGTGGCCGGGCGAAATTGGTGCGCTTGACGTCAATCTGCACCAATTTGTCGCCGAAGTGGACCGGCCGGATCGGAGAGGCGATCAGGCCTCGGCGTCCAACCCGAGTTTCTGGAGACGGTAGCGCAGCTGCCGGGGGGTCAGGCCGAGACTGAGCGCGGCACGGGTCTTGTTCCCGCCGCAGCGACGGACCGCCTCGAGCAGCGACTCGCTCTCGGAGGATGCCACCCGTTGGTAGGGCCGTATGCTGGAATCATGTCCGTTCCAGGCCGGTGCGATTCCACCGATATCCGGCCGAAACTCCCGGGGTTGCTTGACCGGCGCGGAGACGCGGGACTCGTCGTGGAGAATGCCGTCGATGAGTTCGATGTCGATCTGGCCCGTGTTGCAGAGCAGGACTGAGCGCTCGAGCACATTCTCCAGTTGCCGGATGTTGCCCGGCCAGTCGAAGGCCTCGAGACGTTCCAGCACGCCCTCCTGCAACACCACGTTCCAGCCGTGGCGGTGGTTGAACTGATCCAGGAAGTGGCGCGTCAGCAGGCGCACATCGCCGGCACGATCGCGCAGGGACGGCATGTACAGTGGAATAACGTTCAGGCGATAGAACAGGTCCAGACGGAACTGCCCCTGGCTCACCGCAAGCTGGAGGTTCTTGTGCGTGGCGGCGATCACGCGCAGATCCACCGGGATCTCACGGGTACCGCCAACCGGCTGCACCAGGCGCTCCTGCAGCACCCGCAGGATCTTCGACTGCAGGGTCTGCGGCATGTCGCCGATCTCGTCGAGGAACAGCGTGCCGCGATCGGCCAGCAGGATCTTGCCGGCCTTCGCCGCGTTGGCCCCGGTGAAGCTGCCTTTTTCGTGGCCGAAGAGTTCCGACTCCAGCAGATCGGGGGGGATGGCCGCGGAGTTGATGGCGATGAATGGCCGGTCGCTGCGCTGGCTGATCTGGTGGATCATGCGCGCAACCTTCTCCTTGCCGGTCCCGGAATCACCAGTGATCAGTACGGTTGCCTGAGTGCCCGCGATCCGGTGCACCTGCTTCAACACGTGCTGCAGCGTGGAGCTGTCGCCCAGCAGGCCGTACTTGGCTCCCTGGGTATCGAGGGCGCGCTTCAGGTATCGGTTTTCGGACACCAGTTCGGCCGTGCTCTCGGCGATCAGCCGATTGATGTACAGGATCTGGCCGATCATCGCCGCGATCACGCGCAGCACGTTCAGGTCGTCCTTGAACTGACGGGTGCGCCGGCGCAAGCGGTGGACGGCCAACACCCCGACGGCGACCTCGTCCTGGAGGATCGGGACTGCGATGTACGCCACCGTCTCCTGGGGCAGCGTGGCACGGTCCACGGCCCGGGCGAGATATTCCGGTTCGTTGTCGATGTCCTGGATGAGTGCGACCTGGCCGGTCTTCAAAACTCGGCCGGTCACGCCTTCGCCGAGGTTGTAGGCGCCCCGGGCGCGTTCGGCCTCGGTCAGGCCATAGGCGTGGCGGATGCTCAGCTGCCCGGATTCCGGATCGGGCAGCAGGACGCGGCCGCGGTTCAGGCCCAGAAGCTGTGACAGCAGGCCCAGGACGCGGTAAATGGCTGCGTCTGGATCGCGTGACTTGCCGATCAGCTTGGCGGCCTCAAGCAGAACTGCGATTTCCTGCTCGGGCGTTGCGCTGTCGGAGATGACCGCTTCGCGTTGGGAGTTTGGCATGTTGACTGCGGTGCATGCAGGAAACCTGCCAGCAAGAATGTCCGATTTGTCAGGGTCCGGACGCCCGAATCGAGGGCAATTGACGCCAAAATGGGGCGGGGCACTTGGCAATGCCCCACCCCGGTGCGCTGACTTTCCGCATGGCTCGCTATTCCTCCCGGTAACTGCTGCGCTTGATCAGCCGCACGCAGATGGCATCCAACAGGTAGCCGATGATGCCGATGACCAGCACGATGGCGGCCAGTTTGTCGTACTCGAGCGTGTCTCGGGCGTCGTTGATGGCGTAGCCCAGGCCGGAGGTCACGCCCAGGTACTCGGCGGGTACCAGCACGATCCAGGCGACCCCGACGGCGAGCCGGATGCCGGCGAACACGTCCTGCGCGATGGCCGGAAGAATGATGTGGCGCAGAGTGTGGTAGGGGCCGGCCCCCAGGTTCCGGCCCACCTTGAACCACATCGGGTCGATCCGCTGCACGCCGTGTGCGGTGGCGTAGGTGATCGGCCAGACCGCCGCGATCGCGATCAGGAAGATTATGGCGGCATCCCAGGTTGCGAAGGCGAGCACCGCGATCGGCATCCAGGCCAGCGGACTGATCATGCGCAGGAACTGAAAGGGCACATGCGTCAGCTGACGCAGCTGCAGGAAGTAGCCGATCGCTACGCCCAGCGGAACCCCGATGACGATGGCCCACACCAGCCCGAGGCCGACCCGTTGCAGGCTCGACTCGATGGGCGACCAGACCGCGCCCGTGGACACCATGTCCCAAAAGGCCACCAGGGTCGGCCCGGGGGCGAAGCTGGCAAAGGCCATGGTATCGGGGTTGTTCGCGATGACTGTGCCGCCCCACCACCAGAGCGCAAGCAACAGCGCTATGCCCAGCGCAGGGTACTGCAGGCCCTTGCGCACGGTGTCCGCGCCCCGCACCACCCCCAGCGCCAGGTCCCGGCTGGAGTACTGGGGCAGTTTCAGCGTGGCGGTCCGGTTCATAGGACCACCACCTCTTCACGCATATAGGGCGAATCCATGTCCACCCCGGGTGCGGTCTGCCAGGCGGGATACTTGTCCATCGCGATCTTGACGAAGTCGTAGTCGACGAGATCGTTGGCGACGTGCTCGGGATCCAGCCCGGCCAGGAAGGTGGTGTCACCACCGACCAGCGTCTCGTTCATCGCGCCGACCAGCATCTTCGTGGCCGAGGGGTAGGGCCAGGGCGAGAAGTCGATGCGGCCGTTGCCCCACTCGGGATGGCGCACCGCGCCCGATTCGGCGTAGGCCGGCAGGTCGTAGACGGTCATCGCGCGTTCGACGACGCTGGCCGGCATCGGCAGATAGCGCTTGCCGTCGCGCGAGAGCATGTGCGCGATCTCCTTCTTGTTGTCCTGGATGTGCCCCTGCGCCCGCACCACGGCGTTCATCACCTTCTGGGTCCACTCGGGCTGGCTCTGGGTGAGGGTTTCGTTCATGCAGATCACGCAGCAGGGGTGGTTCTTCCAGATGTCCCCGGTGAAGCGGAGCAGTTTGCCCTGCGCCAGCAGTTCCCCGGCCGCGTTAAAGGGCTCGGCGACGATATAGGCGTCGATGCTGCGCGCGGCCAGCGCGGGCGGCATGTCCGGTGGCGGCATAATCATCAGGTTCACCTCGTTGGCGGCGAGATTGCTGCCCTGGTCCTTGATCACCGGCACCAGTCCGGCATCGCGCAGGGCCATCTGCAGCACCACGTTGTGCATGGAGTACCAGAACGGCACCGCCACGCTCTTGCCGCCGAGGTCGGCGAAGTTGTTGACCTCGACGTGCCGACCGGTGACCACGGCCGAGCCGTTGATGTGGGCCCAGGACATGATCTTGACCGGGAAGCCATTCTGGTAGCGCATCCACAGCGGGATCGGCTTGAGCAGGTGGACCAGGTTGAAGCGGTTGGCGGTGAAACTTTCGATCAGTGGCGACCAGCCGCGGATCAGCGTCGGGTCGGCGACCTCGAGGCCTTCGTCCTGGAAGTAGCCCTCGGAATGCGCGACCAGCAGGGCGGCGGCATCGGTGATCGGGATGTAGCCGATCTTCACCACGCCGTCGAAGGGTTCGGCGGTCCGTGCGAACAGGTTCGCCGGGTTGGCGAGGGCGCCGGCCGCTCCGACGGCGGCCGCTCCGCGCAGGAAGCCGCGCCGGGACAGGGTCGACCCCAGCAGGTGGTCGAGTTCATGGTCTTGGTCGTGCTGATCACAGTTGCACATGGGTTCAGGTCCTCTTGGGATGGTGATTCCGGGTCATTCAGGCGGCGCGGGCGGCGGGTTTCTCCGACGTCTCGCCGAAGTCTCGGGGGGTCTGTGTGGCGGGGTGCCGGGTGGCGCCGAAATAGGTCATCAGTTCGGCCTTGATGTCGACGAACCGGTGGCTGGCCCGGTCGCGCGGCGTGGGCAGGGGGATCTCAAGGGTGCTGGCGATGCGCCCCGGATTGGCCGACATCACCATCACGCGGTCGGCCATGGCCACGGCCTCCTCGATATCGTGAGTGACCAGTACCAGGGTCAGGCCGCGTTCGCGTACGAGTCGGTTGACCTCGTCCTGCAGGCTCACTCGGGTGAAGGCGTCGAGTGCGGAGAAGGGTTCGTCGAGCAGCAATACCTCGGGATCGGTAGCCAGGCTACGGGCCAAAGCCACCCGCTGCTGCTGGCCACCGGAGAGGGCCTGTACGTTGGTATTGGCCTTGTCGGCTAGGCCGACGGTCTCCAGCAGATGGTCCACCCGTTCGCGCATGCCCTTGCGTTGCCCCTGAAAGATCAGTCCCAGCGAGGCGTTCTCGCGCACGGTCATCCAGGGGTACAGCGAGGGCTTCTGAAACATCATGTTCCATCGGGGACTGGGCTTGGTGATCATGTGTCCGTTGACGCGCACACAACCTTCGCTGGGGATCAGCAGTCCCGCGAGCATGTGCAGGAGCGTGGACTTGCCGCAGCCGGACTGGCCGATCAGGGCGATGGATTCGCCCGGTTCGATCGCAACCTCGATGCCATCGAGCGTCGCCTCTTCCTGGCCTCGGTAGTGGTGCGTGATGTAGTCGATGGTGATGCGTGCGCCCATGGGCATGCTCCCGGATGGATGGCTGGCGTTCGCGGATTCTTCCGCGGCTTGCTGTTCGTCCTTACAAGCGGCGTGCCAAGTTTCCCGGGATGCGGAAAGATTTTTTGGGGAATGGGCGCGGGAGACCTGCAGACCGCGGACGTGGACGTGGGCGCGAAGCCGTTTGGGCGGACCGTGCCGTGGGATTCAGGCGGCGCGAGCGAGCTCGACACCGGGGGGGCGACGATTTGTCCGATCCCTTGGCCAAAGCCCGACCATAACGAACGAATTGTCGACAAAGTCGGCATTCCTGCCGTGTTTCGGTGGGGCGATCTCTTGCATCCCCGCCTGACGCCGCGATAAAGGCGGTTGGCACGGCTCCTGCAGTGGGGACTTGCAGACCCCGGATGGTCCGGGGTTCCGCGAAACCCGAGTGAGGAGAAGACCATGTCCGCCACCCAAGCCACTGCCACCGTGTCGATGAATGCCCTGCGCCCGATCGACAAGGCGGGTCTGAGCGCCCTTGCCGATAAGGGCAAGGCCAATCCTGGCAACGTTGTCACCCTGAAGGCCACCACTATTTGCGAGGGGCAGTTCCGCAACCTGACATACGTACGCAATCTCGAGGCCCACGTCATCGACGAGCCGCCGCATCTGCTGGGAGAAGACACCGCGCCGAATCCCTCCGAGGCCACGCTGGCCAGTCTCGGCGCCTGTCTGTCCGTCGGCATGCACGCCAACGCGACCGCCCGCGGCATCAACCTGACCCGCCTGGAGCTTGAACTCGAGGGCGACATCAACGTGACCGCCGTCTGGGGTGTCGGTGATGTCGATCCCGCGAAGAAACTCGGATTCACCGACGTGCGCGTGAAGGTTCACCTCGAGGGCGACGCCACCCGCGAGGAACTCGAGGACCTCGTGGCCCATGCCAACGATTGGTCCCCCGTAGCCAACACTTTGCGCAACCCGGTGGGTGTGACGGTCGATCTGGCCTGAATTAAACGTTTTACCGAGGAGAGATTTCATGCTTGAGACCAGCCACAGCCCACAGTCTGCCGCGCCCATGCCGCCCCCTGCAGGGTCCGATGACGCCCTTCGGGAGCTGACCGCGGAGACCCTCGCGCCCTTGACCGCGAGCATCGATCGCGAGGGTGTGTACCCGGAGGGCTTCCTGCGGGCTGCGGGGCGACTGGGTGCGTTCAACCGGCATCTGCCCAGCCAGAGCCAGGATGGCGGCATGGACCTGCCCGGGGCCATCCGGGCAATGGAAACGATCTCCGCGGAGTGCATGACCACCGGCTTCGCGGCCTGGTGCCAGGATGCCTGCGCCTGGTACATCGAGCACTCGGGCAGTGACACGCTCAAGCGGGAGGTCCTGCCGCGGCTGGCGCGCGGTGAGGCCCTCGGAGGTACCGCCTTGTCGAACCCCATGAAATGGTTTGCCGGGATCGAGGATCTCAAGCTGGTGGCGGATCGCGTGCAGGGCGGATACGTGGTAAACGGTCGTTTGCCCTGGGTTTCCAACCTGGGTCCCGACCATTATTTTGGCGCCATCTTCAGGGTTCGCGGGAGCGATCGCCCGGTGATGGCCCTGATCAATTGCGCCGATCCGGGTTTTGCGCTGACGCAGTGCCCGGCCTTTACCGCCCTGGAGGGTTCGCGCACCTACGGTTGTCACTTCGACCAGGTCTTCGTGCCCGACGAGCATGTACTGGCCGATCCGCTGCCGGAATACATCCAGCGGATCCGTCCCGGTTTCGTGTTGTTGCAGATGGGGATGGGACTGGGCCTGATCGACGGCTGCATCAACGTGATGCGCGATGCCAACGAGACGCTCTCACACGTCAACTGTTACCTCGACGACCAGGTGGCGGAGCTGGAGGAGGGCCTGGTCGATGCCCGGCAGGCCTGCTATCACCTCGCCGCGGATCCGATGGACGGCAGCGACGGCTTCTTCTCTGACGTACTTCAATTGCGGCTGGCCGGCTCGGAAATGGCCCTCAAGGCGTCGCAGTCAGCGATGCTGCACGCGGGTGCGCGCGGGTATCTGGCCAATGCCCCGGCGCAGCGCAAACTGCGTGAGTCGTATTTCGTTGCCATCGTGACGCCGGCGATCAAGCATCTTCGCAAGGAGTTAGCACGGCTGCACGCCAATTGATGACCTGGGGCCGGGCGAGAAGGGGTCTCCCCGGCGCATCCTGCCCTGAACCCGGTTTCACCGCCTTTACAAGGATCTCTTCATGTTAGTCAAAACCACTTCGTTACCCGCGGACGCCACCGTCGAGGCCCTGAAGGCCGGCATCGAGGCACAGGGCCTGCGCGTAGTGGCGCATATCAACGGCCAGGCCAATGCCGCGAAGCTGGGTATCAGCGTGCCCACCGACCAGATCCTCGAGGTGTTTCGGCCCGACTTCGCCGTCCGGGTCTGGAAGGCCTGCAAACCGGCCGGTATCGATATCCCTCTGCGGATCCATGTGTTCGAGGATGCATCGGGCGTGCATGTGGCCTGCCGTTTGCCGACCACGGTGTTTGGTCCCTGGAGCGTCCCTGAATTGGACGCGATCGGCGAGGAACTCGACCCGAAGTTCCAGGCCATCCTGGATCATGTGCCGGAGTCGTGAGCATGGACACCGATTTCCAGCGCTTCGTCTGCCTCGTCTGCGGGTACATCTATGACGAGTCCAAGGGGGATCCCGAGCATGGCCTGGCTCCAGGGACACGCTTCGAGGATATTCCAGACGACTGGTATTGCCCGGATTGCCACGTGACCAAGGCCGACTTCGTGGCCGTGAAGGACATGCCGGTCCGGGATGTTTCCACGGATATGGTGGTACGCGTATCAACCGGCGGTCAGTCCCGGGATGCCTCTTTTCAGGACAACGCGGTGGTCATCATCGGCGGCGGAATGGCGGGCTGGGCCGTCGCAGAAGGGGTGCGGTCCCGCGACCCGGAACGGCCAATCGTTCTGCTTGCGAACGACAGCGGTGACTACTACATCAAGCCTCAGCTCTCCAACGGATACGCGAAGGGAATGGATGCAGCGGCCATGGTGCGCGAATCCGGCGCCGCCCGGGCCGAGCGGCTGGGCATACGTCTGCTGACCTTCATCCGGGCCTTGGAGATCGACCGCAACCGGCGTCGGGTGATCACGCCGCGCGGGGGACTACCCTACGAAGGCTTGGTGCTGGCGACCGGGGCACAGCCGCGAAGGTTTGCCTTCCCGGGTTCCGCGCCGCCTCCCTACGTGGTCAACGAACTGCGCGATTACCGTCGCCTGCGGCAATCCATCGACGCGCGGCCCGGTGCGACGGTCGCCATCATCGGGGCTGGCCTGGTTGGTTGTGAACTGGCCGAGGATCTGCGCACCGGCGGTTTATCCGTCGTTCTGCTGGAACAGGCCCGACGTCCCCTGGAACGCCTGCTTCCGGAGCCGCTGGCGGAGGAGCTTGCTGATCGTCTGCGCGCTGGAGGGATCACCTTCCTTCCCGAGTCGCGGATCGAAGGGATCGATGCCGATGGCTCGCGGCATACATTGCAGCTCGCCGATGGCTCGCGAATCGAGGCGGACATCGTCATCTCCGCGCTCGGTATCCAGCCCCGGGTGGAGTTGGCCCGGGCGGCCGGTCTCGCCTGCGGTCAGGGCGTGAGCGTGAACGACCAGCTACGGACCCGGGATCCAGGGATCTTCGCCCTCGGCGACTGTGCCGAGTACGGCGGTCAGGTCACGCCCTTCGTGTTTGCGCTACGTGCCCAGGCAGAGGTGATCTCGGCGCAGCTGTGCGGTGAGGACCTGCGATACGATCCGCAGCCGCCCGTGGTGGTCGTCAAGACTCCGAGTCTGGCACTCACGGTGTGTCCCCCTCCCGCCGAGTTCGCCGGGTCATGGCAGCGCATCGAAGCTGGTCCCGAGGGAAGCCATTTCGAATGTCGCAGGCATGGAGAACTCCTTGGTTACGCCCTGTCGGGAAGCATGACCGCCCGCGCCCGCTCTCTGGAAACGGTGCCGCTTACGGTGCAGCAGGCGGTCGCCTGAGACGTTTCCACCAGGTCTGAGGCCTGATCCTCCGTACCCTGGTGGGCCGTCTGGCCCTTCTTCAGGCCCCTTCGCCCGCTCGCGAGACCGTCCTGTATCTCAGAGGCCGATCAGCTCCGCGTGAAGGCCGGTCGCGACGACGGTTTGCAGTATGTCGTGACTCTGGAGTCTCTAGCAGCCTGTCGGCGTGAGCGGCTGAAGTCGATACGCAATCGGACCCTCCAAGGCAACCTGACCCACATTAGTTTACTGCGGGATAATCGGGGCGTTTCACTTCGAACGTTGTCGCCGACTGTCGTTAACCTTCCGCGTTTCGATACAACGGTCGCCCTGGAATGGTTCGGAACGCCCCGGTTTGTTTCCGGCCGACCTAGCGTGCGGCCCGGTACCTAGAACCTCTGGCAAAGCGCCTGCCGAGCGCGCCTGTCCGAAAAGCCGACTCTTCAGCCTCACCTAGGAACAGTGCTCAGACGAAGGAAATTTGACCTTTTCGGATTGGCGCGTACGCTAGCCGAAGACAGCAAAAAGAATAAGCAGAAT
>PWRV01000239.1 GCA_003563455.1 Thioalkalivibrio sp. | reverse complement strand
GCCGCCCAGGCGGATCCACGCGGCTCGATCGAGGTCATCGACCTTCAGCATCGCAGCGCCGACGAGATCATCCCGCTGATCGAGCCGATGCTCGGTCCCGGGGACGTGCTGACCGGGTCGGGGATGCGGCTGATCCTGCGCAGTAGTCCGCAGACGCGGGCGGAGGTGGGGCAAATCCTCGAATCGATGGATACCGCACCCGCGAATCTGCTGGTCAGCGTGCGACGCGGGGCGCTCGGCGGCGCCCTCGAGCGGGAGGGCCAGGTGCAGGGCCGCGCCGGTGGCGTCGTCGTCGGCGACGGCTCCGGGACCCGGATCATCCGTCGCCAGACCACTGAACGCGATGCCTCGTCCCAGACGCTTCGGGTGCTGGAGGGGCAGGCCGCGCTGATCCGCCTGGGCGAGTCAGTGCCCCGCGTGCAGCAGGGGCCGGTGCTGTTGCCCGGCGTTGGCGTGGTCGGCCCCGTGATCGAGGATCGCGATATCGAACGGGGCTTCCTCGTGCGGCCAAGCATCGCGGGTACTGACCGGGTGCGTCTCGAGATCCGGCAGGTGCACGAGGGGGAGGCTCGCGGCGGTGGCGGGCGGATCGACTTCCAGCAGGTCGATACCGTGCTCTCCGGTCGACTCGGCGAGTGGATCCGTATTGCCGGTGTCGAGGAGAGCCGGGATCTGTCCGGACAGCGCATTCTCGGGACCCGTCGGGAGAAGCTCGATGGCGAGCTCGACATCCACGTGCGCGTGGACCGCGCCCCGTGAGCACGACGAACTGGCGGGGCCGCCTCGCCGGGATCCTGATCCTCGCGGCCATTCCGGCACTGACGCCGGTGCAGGCCCGTGACGTGGTGCTGCTGGGCGTTTTCGCGGACCGGGCGCTGATTGGCATCGACGGACAGCGGGTGGTGCTGGTCGTCGGCCAGGGCGGTCAGGGGGACGTCCGCCTGCTGTCAACCAACACGCTCGAACGACGCGCCTGGCTTCAGATCGACGGCGAGCGCCGCGAGATCGCCGTCGCGGCCCGCGATGGAAAACCTGCCGGGGATTCCGCACCGGAGGCAACGCGTATCCATCGGGACGCGTCGGGCCTCTTCTCGATCTCCGGCAGCATTGGTGGTCACGCGGTGCGGTTCCAGGTGGACCTCGATGCCGCGTTCACGCTGCTCAGCGCGTCGGAGGCCGAGCGCGTCGGCGTGTCGCGGGCACAGGGCCGGATGACCACCGTCCAGACGGACAGCGGGCGCGTCTTCGGCCATCGCGTGATCCTGCCGCGCGTGCGGATCGGTGGTCTCGTTCTGGACCATGTGGAGGCCGTGATCCTGGAAGGTCAAGCGCCCCGTTTGCCGGTGCTCGGAAGGGATTCCCTCAAGGGCGTACAGGTCCGGGAAGAGCACGGAACGCTGTTGTTGCACGGGCCAGGACGCTGACTGCACCGAGCGGGCAGACCGGCAGCGGCAGCAAATGGACCATGCGGGTGAGGCGACGGCGTCCCCGGTGGCGTCAGGACGGATCCATGGCCTGCTGGACCGACCGGAAGGTGCGGATCCACGGATCGTTGCGGCGCACCTGAACCGGCAACCGGGCGGCGCCGGCCCGGGCGCTGGCCAGATCCGGGTATTCACCGGTCACCAGCGCGTACCAGTCCTGCTGACCCCGGCGGGTACGGAACCACGCGATGTCGGTCTCGATCGACACTGTGCGGGCAAACCGGTGCAGGGCCTCGAGATCAGCACCCGCGATGACCTGAATGGTGAACTGTCCCGGGGGGCGTTGCCGCACCCATTCCGGACCGAACGGCCCCGCAGCGGTGTCGCGCGTTGCGGTCTCGACCTCCGCCTCTGCGGGCTCTGCGTCGACCGAAACGTCGTTCTCCACCATCCCTTCGGAGATCTCCCCGGGTGTCTGTTCGGGCGGGATGTCCTCCGCAACGGTGCCCGCAGACTCCGGCACCACGTCCTCTGCCATCGACTCGCCTGTGGTGATGCCGCCTTCGGTGACCACTGGCGGCCCTGCACTGGCGGGCGGGATCGCCAACGGCTCGATCGCGAAGCTGCCGCTTGTCGACTCCGTTGCAGACGGCGGGGCGGCGTCCGTCGCCGGTGTGTCTGACGCTGTACCGGTTGTCTCGGCGTCGGGCAGGAACGCCTGCCGGGGCGGCTGCAGGGGGAGTGCTTCGGGCACCAGTGCCACCGACGGGAATCGGGTTTCCGGCGTTGTCTGCGACACCGGTGTCTCCGCGTCGAGGGATGGGATCTCTGCAACCGTCGGGGAGTGGCTGGTTGGCAGCGGAGCCGGTTCCGGGGCGACCGGCGACGCTGCGGCCTCCTCCCCGGAAGACGCCCTGTCCGGGGGCGCGGTCGGATCTCCCGCAAGGAAAAAGAGGCTCGCGACCAGCGCGCCAATCAGCACGCCCATCGCGCCCGCGGCGGCTGGTGCGATCCAGTGAGGCCCCCCTGGGACCGGAATGCCGCCGTGGGCCTCCGTCCGTCGTGCCGGGGCTTCCGTGGACGGCTCGCGTGCCAGTTCGCGCAGGTGGTGATTTGCGATCCGGTTGATGTCCCGCGGCAGGCCGGCGCTTTCTCTGTGGATGGTTTCGGCCACTTCGCCGGAGAGCAGGTCCGCGTCCTGCGCTCCGGCGGCCTGGAGCCGGTGTCTCAGGTAGGCCTCCGTCTGCGATCCCGTCAGCGGGCGGAGGCGGATGAGCGCGTGGCGCTCGGCCGGCGTGTCTTCGCCGTAAGCGGCCGTCATCAGGTCGTTCAGTACCGGCTCGCCGGCAAGGACGATGCCCATGGTGTTGTCACAGTGCCGGTTGACCTCACGGCGCAGGCGCAGCAGCGCGCCAAGCACCGCGGGTGCCAGCAGGTGGGCGTCGTCGACGACCAGCACCGGGCGCTGTTTGCCGCGGGCGGCGGAAAGCAGGATCCGTGCGAGCGAGCTGTCTTCCGGTGCGGTCTCGGCCGTGGCCTCGCCCTGCGGGTGTGTTGCCGGTGCCTTTGCCGGCTGGCCCCACTGCTGCCGGATCGCATGCGCGATACTCGCAAAGGTGGCGCCCGGTCGCCCCTTGAACCCGCAGAAGGACAGGGCCGCCGCGCCCCGGGACAGCAGCTGGATCAACTGGGTGCTCTTGCCGACACCGGCCTCGCCGACCAGCAGCAGTGGCTTGTTATCGGTCTGGAGCCGCTGCAGCAGAACCCCGACCGGCATGTCGAGCGACGGATCGCAGTAGACGAAGCCTTCGCTTGTCCTGTCGGCGAAGGGCTGGGTCCTCAATCCGTGGCGGCGCAGCGCCGCTGCGTCGAGTGCCGCTGTGTCCGGTGTCGTTGTCGAGGCCGGGGTCATGGGTCAGGCCGCGTCGACGCCGATTCTGTCGCGTCCGCTCCCCTTCGCCTCGTAGAGCGCCCGATCGGCTGCGCGCACCAGGTCCAGCGCGCTGCCCACCCGGCGTTCTCCGTCCATGTGGCTGGCGAGGCCAATCGAAACCGTGATGCCGAAGCAGGCCCCATCGGACCCCTCGAATCGTTGTGCAAGAACGGCCTCGCGCAGACGTTCGAAGACGCCGTGCGCCTGCTCGATGCCGGTGCCCGGCAGAATCGCGACGAATTCGTCTCCACCATAACGCATGATGAAATCACGCTTGCGCAAGTGGGATTCGAGTACATGGGCCGTGGTGGACAGCACCGCATCTCCGGCGAGGTGCCCGTGGGTGTCGTTGATCGTCTTGAAACGGTCCAGGTCGAT
>PWRV01000128.1 GCA_003563455.1 Thioalkalivibrio sp. | reverse complement strand
TTCTCGCCACCGGCGTAGGACTGGATCTTGGCCTCGAAGTCGTCGTCGTAGTCCTTGATCGTCCGCGGCGTGATCATGGTGTTCCAGTGGCCGGACACGTCGACGCCGTCGACCACGAGCGAGTCGTGTTCGAGCAGGCGCTCGGCCTCGATCAGTGACTTTTCATGTATCGCCATTTCGTTCTCTCTCCCGGCGTCCGGATTTCGCCGGACGTTACTGTTTTGATTCGCTGCTGGGGAAACACCCGGCGATCCGTCGAGGCGACGGGTCCGGCACGGCGCTTCCCTAGTGCAGGGTCTCCTCCGTTGCAGCCTTGAGGCGCCCGCCGGGCGCATCGATGCCGAGTATCTTCACCACCAGTTCCAGCGGATCCTGCTGCGCTCCGAACTGCGCGTCGATCATGCCCATGCCCATGGACAGGGACCGGGCGTAATCGGAGTAGGCCTGAGCCCACACCAGGTCGACGACGAAGGGCATGTCACGGTAAAAGCCCTCCTCGCCCAGCGCATCGTAGAACCACCGGCGGGCACCCTCGATCGAGGCGACGGTGTCGCCGATCGGGATCTGCCGCAGGGTGTCGTTGCCCTGTATGAACTCGCGCAACGCACCCGTCGTGGTACCGGCATCCCAGACCCAGCGGGCCGCCAGCGGCACCGCATCCGGGTCACGGAAATGCAGCATCTCCGCCGCGAAGTCCCAGAGCGCGCGCCGCAGCTTCTTGTCGTCGCCGGCAATGCCGGCGAAGGCGTGAAGGCGGTCGTCGACCGCAAGCTCCGAGACGGCGAGTTCCCGCATACCCTGGAGCAGCGCTCCCTCGCGTTCGGCCAGAGCCGGCCCGAGCTTGCGCCGGACCGTGAACACCAGGCCACCCAGCGTACGCAGGTCCGTACCGTCGATCTCCGGCCCCTTGGCCAGCACACCGGTGAAGACCTCCTGCTTGCTGCGCAGGGCCTCGATAAAGGTCTCGAGACCATCCACGCCGCCGGCCTCGGCGATCGCGGCGCGCAGGCTGCCAAGCTTCGTCTCGAGGATCTCCTTGTTGAAGGTGACCTGGAGCGGCTCGGGGACGAGCCCCGAGCCGGAAGCCTCGGCCCCTGCCTCAGCTGGCCTTTTGAACCAGCGCATGCAGGTCACCGACGGCCCGGCCGGCCGCGGCAGCACCCTGGGCAATGGAGTCGTCGATGGTCTCGGGACCATAGGCGGCACCGCAGGAGTAGATGCCCCGGCGGGTGGTTCCGCAGGTATTGGTGTAGTGCTCGGCACGCTCGATGAAGCCATGCTTCTCGAGCCCGATGCCGAAGACCTGCGAGATCTCCGGGTTGTCCGCGTTCGGGTCCATGCCGATCGCGTGCACCACGATGTCGAACGGAATCACGATCGGACGCTTCACGAGGGTGTCCTCGCCCTTCACCAGCAGCCGGCCATCACCCGACGCGGTGACCTCGGCGATACGGGCCTTGACGAACTTCGTCTTGAACTCTTCCTGGGACTTCCAGTAGAACTTGTCCTCGTAGAGGCCGTAGGTCCGGATGTCCATGTAGTAGATGAACACGTCGGTTTCCGGAGACAGTTCCTTGATCTCCATCGCCAGGTTCGCGGACACGGTGCAGCAGATCTTGGAGCACCACTCGCGGCCGATCTGGCGATCGCGCGAACCGACGCAGAGCAGGATGCAGACCCGCTCGGGTACGCGGCCATCGGAGGGGCAGGCGATCTTGCCGGCGGCGACCATCTGCTCCATCTGCGTGGTCGTCAGCACGTCTTCGAAGGTCCCGAAGCCCCACTCCGGCTTGTTGATCGAGTCGAAGTGGGTGAAGCCGGTGGCGAGCACCACCGCACCGGCCTCGACCGACTCGCCGTTGCTCAGCGTGGCGGTGAAGTCGCCGGCCTCGCCGTCGAGCTTGGTGACCTTCGCGCTCTTGTGGATGGTCACGCGCTCGTCATCCTCGACACGCGTCACCATGCGGCCGATCGCGTCCTTCGCCCACTCGCCGGAGGGCACCAGCTTTGCGTAGCCGGACAGGATCGGCGCGCCGCCGAGCGTGTCTTCCTTCTCCACCATCACGGCCTTGTAGCCGGCGGCGGCGACGTTTGCCGCAGCCGTGAGGCCGGACGGCCCCGCACCCACGACCAATACCGTATCCTGCGTCATGCCTTGCCTCCGTACGCGAGTTCGGGGTTGTAGAGGTATTCGATGTTCCCGGCCTCAACCTCCTTCAGGTAGGCCTGGAAGTTCTTCTTCGCCTCGGACCAGGAGATGCCCATCTTCTCAACGAGGTCTTCGCAGGGCGAAGCGTGCCACTGCAGCTGCACGATCTTGAACGGATCCGCTCCGCAGGCAAGCGCGGCGAACTGGACCTCGGCCATGATCGGCACCTGGAAGTCCTGCTCGTGGGCCTTGCCGATCCACTGGTTCTTGTCCATGGTCGTCACGCAGCCGGTGTCGTTGGCCAGCAGCACGTCGGCGTTCGCCTCCTCGCGCACCACCTTGATCTTCCGGTCCATCGTGAACGAGCGGGTGAACTCGCGCTCGGAGATGATGTGACGGAAGCCGAAGCCGCAGCAGTCGTACCAGGTCGAGTAGTCAATGACCTGGGCGCCCAGCGCCTTGGCGGTGGAGGTGATGATCGCGGTGCGGTTGCCGCCGAGAACGTCGGGATCGTAGATGGCGTCTTCGTGCACCATCTTGTAGTAGTGGCAGGCCACGTGCGCGGTGGTACGGATGTTGGAGACGTCGATCGTCTGGAGCTCGGAGGCGATCCGGTCGCGCATCACGTGCACCCACTCGGAGTAGTGGATGATCTCTTCCGGGATCACCAGCTTGCCGTCCACCAGCCGGCCCAGCTTGCCGAGGATCTTGGTGACCTTCTCGCGCAGCTCGGCGCTTTCCACCAGGTACTTGCGGATCTCCTTGTAGTTGCCGAAGGAGGTGCCGCAGTGCACCAGCGGGAAGAAGTGGCCCAGCTCGTGGCCGTGCTGCTTGCCGGCAACGTAGGCCTGGTGGAAGTTGCGCAGGAACACCGCCGCCAGCGACTCGACGTTGCCGATGCCGGAGCCGTGGTAGTTCCACGCGGTGCAGGAGGTCTGGTCGGTCTCGTCCAGGTAGTCCTTGCCGGGCACGAAGCCGAACTTGTTCATGAACCACAGCAGCGAGGTCGGGTACCCGGGGATGTTGCCGCACTGGCCACAGGACTTGTGGTGCCACAGCTGCTTGGTCGGGATCTGCTTTTCCCAGCCGAACAGGGTCTTCACCCCGACGGGCTCGTGCTGATCGCCGATGCGATGGATGATGATCTGGCCGTCCTTCTCGAGCTCGTACATGTGCTCGCGGACGTCGTCCATGCGGTCGCCGAGGTCGATGGTGCGACGGTCGACGTGCTTGCGGACCCAGTCGGTCGCCTTGACGGCATCCTCGCGCGACAGGTCGGTCGCCTGGAAGAAGGATCCGTGACCGGCGATGCCCTGCCCGTCGGTGTTGTGGAAGCCGGGCTTCATCGTGCCGGCGCCTGCACCCTGTGCACTCTGATTGTGATTGCCTGGGGTATGTTCGCTCATCGGTATGCTCCTGGTGGATTCGGATGCTGATGACGGCGGCTTCAGTCGTCGTCTTCTTCCTGTTCTTCAAGCCAGTCTTCGTAGTCTTCACGCTTCTCGTCGATGAAGTCCTCGATGACGTCGAAGAGGTTTTCGTCCATGAGCTCGAGGGATTTCAGTACACCGGTCATTTCCCAGATGGTGTACATCTC
>PWRV01000301.1 GCA_003563455.1 Thioalkalivibrio sp. | reverse complement strand
CGGCAGACCGGCTTCCTCGAGGAGGGCGAGGTGGCGATGCAGCCGCTGATCCTGCGCGACATTGCCGAGGCGCTGGGCATGCACGAGTCGACCATCTCGCGGGTAACAACCCAGAAATACATGCACACCCCGCGCGGTGTATTCGAGTTCAAGTATTTCTTCTCCAGCCACGTGGGCACCAGCGACGGCGGTGAATGTTCCGCCACTGCGATCCGTGCGATGATCCGCAAACTGATCAGCGAGGAACCGCCCAACCGGCCAATGAGCGATTCCCGACTCGCCCAGGTCCTGTCGGACCGGGGCATCAACGTGGCCCGGCGCACCGTGGCCAAATACCGTGAGGCGATGAACCTGCCACCGTCGAGCGAGCGCAGGCAGCTCCTCTAGGCTTCGCGGCCCATCAATGCAAGGAGTGTGAGTATGCAGATCAATATGACCGGTCATCACGTCGACATCACCGACCCACTGCGTGACTACGTTCAGGAGAAGTTCGCCCGCCTGGAACGGCACTTCGACCAGGTGATCGACGTCCATGTCGTGCTCACCGTAGAGAAGAATCACAACAAGGCGGAAACCAACCTGCAGGTCAGCGGCAACCACATCCACGCCTACGCGACGCACGAGGACATGTACGCGGCGATCGACGCCCTGATCGACAAGACCGACCGGCAGCTGATCAAGCACAAGGAGAAGATGAAGGATCATCACCGCGCCGAGGGCGCCCAGCGCAACCGACAGCAAATCGCCTGAGCAATGCGGATCGCCGACCTCGTCCGGGAAGACCGGGTCAGCCTGGACGCCGGCATCACCAGCAAGAAACGTGCGCTGGAACGGCTCGGCGAACTGCTGGCCGCCGACGACGGCGAGCTCCCGGCCGGCCAGATCTTCGACGCCCTGTCCGCGCGGGAACGGCTGGGCTCCACCGGCCTCGGCCATGGAGTGGCCATCCCGCACGGGCGGATGGCCGAGATCGACGCGCCGAGAGTCGCTGTGCTGCGGCTGGAACAGGGCGTCGATTTCGATGCCATCGACCACGAGCCGGTCGACATCCTGATCGCGCTGATCGTGCCGGAGGAATCCACCGGCGAACACCTGGACCTGCTCGCGCAGCTGGCACGCACGCTGTCGCAGCCCGACAACATCGCCGCGCTGCGGCGCAGCGCCGACGCCCCAGCCCTGCACCTTGCCGCCAGCGCCGCCTTCCGCGATGCCTGAAAGCGTCAGCCTCGCCGATCTGGTCGCTGCCCTCGGGCCGCGTACCGGGCTCGCGTACGTCCACGGCGAGGCCGAGGCGCACAACCGGATCCTGCACGAGGGGGGGGACGTCGATCTGCCGATGGCCGGGCATCTCAACATGATCCGGCCCAACCGCATCCAGGTGCTCGGCGATCTCGAGGCCCGCCACCTCGAGACGCTGAAACCGGCCGAACACGAATGTCTGATCCTGGATCTCGCCGCAACCGGAACGGTGGGCGTGATCTTTGCCGAGGGCACCTGCCCTTTCGAGAAGCTCCCGCCCGAATGCGGCAACCCGCTGCCGGCGATCCTCTGCACGAACATCGGGAGCCATGAACTCATCGGGCTGCTGCGCTATTACCTGCAGCACCGGCTGGCACGCTCGGTGGTCCGGCATGGTGTCTTCATGGAGATCCTCGGGGCCGGGGTGCTGATCAGCGGCGAATCGAGTGTGGGCAAGAGCGAGGTCGCGCTGGAACTCGTGAGCCGCGGCCACCGGCTGATCGCGGACGATGCACCGGAGTTCTCCCGCATCGCGCCCGACATCATCCGGGGCACATGTCCTCCGCTGCTGAGCGATCTGCTCGAGGTCCGTGGCCTCGGGGTGCTGAACATCCGGGCCATGTACGGAGATTCCGCGATCAAGCGCGGCAAGTACCTTCGTCTGATCATCGAACTGCGCGACCGCGACGAGCACTCGACGTTGCCGGAGGACCGCATGAACGGCTGCCGCGGCGAGGAGAACCTGCTCGGCCTGGCCATCCCGGTGGTCAGCCTCCCGGTCGCGCCGGGTCGCAACATCGCGGTGATGATCGAGGCCGCGGTCCGTGCCCACCTGCTGCGGCTGCAGGGATATGCCGCCGGAGACGATCTGCGCACGCGCCTGCGCAACCGCCTGGAACCGGAACCCGAAACGCCGAAGGGAAACCCGGCCTGACCATGCGGCTACTGCTGCTAAGCGGCCTGTCCGGCTCCGGCAAGACGGTGGCCCTGCACACGCTCGAGGACGAAGGCTTCTTCTGCGTCGACAACCTGCCGCTGAACCTGCTGAACGACCTGATCGAGGAGCTGCGCACGGGGAGCCACCGCAACGACGGCAGGGTCGCGGTCGGGGTCGACGTGCGCAGCGGCCGCGATGCGCTGCAGGGCCTGCCGGGAAACCTCGCGCGATTGCGCGAACAGGGACTGCAGGTGGAACTCGTCTTCCTGCACGCGTCGGACGAGGCGCTGTTGCGCCGCTATCATCACACGCGGCGCCGGCATCCGCTGGCCCGCAAGGGCTTGCCGCTGGTCGAGGGTCTGGCGATGGAACGCGAGTGGCTCGGACCGATCGCCGCCAACGCCGACCTGAGCATCGACAGCAGCGACCTGACAATGCATGATCTCGCGCGACAGGTCCGCAGCCGGCTGGCGACGCACGCGGCCGGGAACCTGTCGCTGCTGTTTCAGTCCTTCGGGTTCAAGCACGGCGTGCCGGTTGACGCCGACTTCGTCTTCGATGTGCGCTGTCTGCCCAACCCGCACTACGAGCCGGGTCTCAGGCATCGCACCGGCCACGAGGCGCCGGTCGTCGCCTTTCTGGAGGCCCATCGCGAGGTCGAGGAGATGTTCGACAGCATACAGGCCCACCTGCAGCGCTGGCTTCCGCGCTTCGCCGAAGGCCACCGCAGCTATCTGACCGTGGCCATCGGTTGCACCGGCGGACGCCATCGTTCCGTCTACCTTGCCGACCGCCTCGCCGATGCCTGGCGGGGCGTGCGGAATTTCACCGTGAGCACTCGTCACCGGGAGCTCGACGATCACCTGACGGACGCGGAGTGAAGCGATGTCGGTCGGTCTGCTACTGATCACACACCAGAACCTCGGAGAGACGCTGCTGCAGACGGCTGGCAGCATGCTCGGAGAGATGCCGCGTGCCTGCGATGCCCTGCCGATGTCGCAGAGCGAGGACCCCGAGGTGGTGGAATCCGCTGCCCGGACCCGACTTGCGGCCCTCGACAGCGGCGACGGGGTACTGATTCTCACGGACATGTTCGGGTCCACGCCGGCGAACGTGGCCAGCCGGCTCGCGCGGGGCTCGAGCCGGCGCGTGATCGCCGGCGTCAACCTGCCGATGCTGGTGCGGGTGCTGAACTATCGCGATCTGCCGCTGAGCGAACTCGTGAACAAGGCGCTCAGCGGCGGGCACGACGGGATCCTGCTCTGCGACCAGGAGTGTTCGGATGCCGCGACGCGTAGTGCCCATCGTTAATCGGCTCGGCATGCACGCGCGTGCCGCGGCCAAGTTCGTGGGGCTCGCGAGCCAGTACCAGGCGGACGTGCTGGTGAGCCGCCAGGGACGCGAGGTGAATGGCAAGAGCATCATGGGGGTAATGATGCTGGCCGCGGCCAAGGGCACCGAGGTCGAGATCCGCACCGAGGGCGCGCCCGACGCGGAGGACGCGCTGGAGGCCCTGAGCGAGCTGGTCGCCAATCGCTTCGGCGAGGAGAGCTGACGCGCCGATAGAACCACGG
>PWRV01000131.1 GCA_003563455.1 Thioalkalivibrio sp. | reverse complement strand
TAGAGCGCGTTGATGGTGAAGTCACGCCGCCACGCATCCTGCTCGATGGTGCCGTAGCTGTTGTCCCGGAGAATGCGACCGTCCTCGCTGAGCTCGATGTTGCCCTCCTCGTCCTCGGCACCGAACGGCGCCCGAAAGGTGGCGACCTCGATGATCTCGCGCCCGAAGGTGACGTGAGCCAGCCGGAAGCGGCGCCCGATCAGGCGGCAGTTGCGGAAGAGACGGCGCACGTCCTCGGGATGCGCATCGGTCGCCACGTCGAAGTCCTTGGGTTCACGACCGAGGAGCAGATCCCGGACGCCGCCGCCCACGAGGCAACTGCGAAAGCCCGCATCCCGCAGCCGATAAAGGACCTTGAGCGCGTTATCGCTGATCGATGCGCGCGAGATCGGGTGCTTATCGCGGGAATAGACCCGCGGTTGTACAGGGACTTGGACCGCTTCGCTCACCAGGATTCGTCATCGTTCGAAAAGGGCCGTATCATAACAGGTCGCCTGCGCCACATACCGCAGCCGGTCAGCGGCCGCCATTGCGGAGCGGCGCAACCTCCCCGGCGACCCGAAAACGCAGGTAGTCATCGAGGATCCGCCGATGGTCGAAGGCGAGCGCCTGCTTGCGGTCCTCGGGATCAAGCCAGCGCAGCGCCAGGGCGTCGTCCTGCGCCCGGGCCTCACCCTCGCCCCGGGCCACGTAGACCAGGCTCACGGTGTGGCCACGCGGGTCGCGTTCCGGGTCCGAGTACACGCCCAGCAGCACCTCGAGCCGAACGTCGAGGTTCGTCTCCTCCCGTGCTTCGCGCCGCGCGGCACACTCCACCGGCTCGCCCCGGTCGACGAACCCGCCGGGAAGCGCCCAGCCGGCCGGCGGATTGCGGCGTTCGATCACCAGCACGCGGCCCGGGTTGGCCGGATGGCGGATGACCAGATCGACGGCCAGCAAGGGTGTCTCCGGATGACCTTTGTTCACATTTCCCCCTCCTTTCTGATGAAGCGCCGGATGTGCCGACGCTCGCGCTTGTCCGGGCGGCGTCCGGGGCGTGCGGTGTCCCGCTGCTCGCGGCGCCGCGCGGCCTCCGCCTCGCGCCGGGCAATGCTCTCGGCGGTCTCCGCGTACAGCTGCCGCGCCTCCGCAGCCGGGCGGCGCTGCGCCCTGATCCCGAGGACCTCGACATCGAAGATCTCCTGGCCACGCTGCACGGTCACGCGATCGCCAGGATGCACCTTGCGCGCAGGCTTGCAGCGATCGCCGTTTACGTGCACCTTGCCTCCTGCAACCGCCTCAGTGGCGAGCGCCCGGGTCTTGAAGAAGCGCGCGGCCCAGAGCCATTTGTCCAGGCGAAGCGCGTCGTTGACAGTATCAGACACCATCACGACCGCGCGCACGCTCTGCCATCGGGGATCGACCACTGCCGCCGTACGGAGGATTCATGGCCCTGCCCAATCTGCACCTGGTCAGCTTTCCGCTTTGCCCTTTCGTCCAGCGTAGCGTCATCACGCTGAAACACAAGAAGGTCCCCTTCGAACGGACCTTCATCGATCTGAACGATCCGCCCGCGTGGTTCCGCGAAAAATCCCCGACCGGCAAGGTACCCCTGCTGCTGGTAAACCGGGATACCCCGGTCTTCGAGTCGGCGGTGATCAGCGAGTACGTCGATGAGATCACTCCCCCGCGGCTGCTTCCGGAGGACCCGCTCGAACGTGCACAGGCCCGCGCCTGGATCGCCTTCGCGTCGGACATGATCATGGCGATGCACCACTGGATGACCGCACCCACCGAAGAGGCCTTCCGCGAAGCCCGCGACGTGGCGGCAAAGGGTCTCTGGCGGATGGAAGAGCAGTGCCAGCCCGATCCCTGTTTCTCCGGATCCGAATTCTCGCTGCTGGACGCGACACTGGCACCGGTAGTGATGCGCTACGACCTGCTGCAGGATTCCGAGAGCCCCTGGCAGCCCCGGGAGTACCCGCGACTCGCGCGGTGGTGGCAGCACGTGTCGGAATTGCCCGAGGTCAGGGATTCGACCATCGAGGACTTCCGGGAGCGACTGGTCCAGTTCCTGAGCAATCAGGAGGGCTTCGCCGGCCCCCGCCTCGCGGCGGGCCTTGCGGCGCGCGGCCACTGACCGGGCCAGTCGACGACGAAGTCAATCAGGGGCAGATCGGGTGCCGCGTCCTCGCGGACCACCCGCCCCGCCACCGAGACCCCCGCGTCGCGGACGGTCCCGGGTTCACCGGAGATCAGCGGGTGCCAGTCGGGCAGGGGCTCGCCGCGCAGCCGCAGGCGATACGCACAGGTCGGCGGCAGCCACTCGTAGCGGGCCACCGACTCCATATCGATCTTCAGGCAGTCGGGGACCCTGCGGGTCCGGTTCGCGTAATCCGAGCAACGCCCCGTTTCGCAGTCCAGCAGGCGGCACGCAAGCCAGGTGTGAGCGAGCTCGCCGGTGTCCTCGTCCTCCAGCTTGTGCAGACAGCAGCGTCCGCAGCCATCGCACAGGGCCTCCCATTCCCGCTCGTCCAGCGTCTCCAGCGGCCGCTGCCAGAAGGGCGTTTCCATCAGCCCTGCCCCTGCAGGCCGTCCAGAAGCCGCTGTCCAGCCTGCTCCAGACGCTCCACGACCTCGTCCCAGCGTTCAAGCGTGACGAAGTGCATCAGCACCCGCCCGCGGCCGGTGGGAATCATGATCGCGACGCCCTGCTCCGGATACAGCCAGTAGGTCTGGTCGTCTCCGATGCGCAGGTGACCTGCGGGTTCGCCAAACCGCTCGCGCACGAGGTCGGCATCCCAGCGGGCTCGCGGGATATAGCTCATCTCCATCACCGGAGCGTCGCCGACCGCCCGCAGCGCGTCGTCGCTGAGCCCGTAGCGCCGCGCGCCGCTGGGCATCGGCCGGTCGGAGGTGCGTTCTTCCCAGAGAAAATCCATCTCGGCCTGGTCCAGCCCCGGCAACAGCACCAGATTGGCCTCGAAGGGCGGGATCCGCGCATTCGAGTAGAAGGCTTCGACGGACCGGGTTCCATCCGGTTCAACGAAAAGCCGGATATCCGGCACCGGGAGCGGGCCCGCCAGATCCCGGAGAGTCGTTCGGCCAAGTTCGATTCCCAGTACTCGCGTCCGATCCTGCGCGACGACGTCAATCTGCCAGGGGAGGTTGTCGAACTGCTGCATTTGAGTGCGGTCGGGCATCAGGAACACACCAACCAGCACGAGCACCCCGACGGTGCCCAGTACAGCCCACAGCCATCCTCTGAAACGCATCACGACTCCCGGCGAAAAGCCTGGCAGAAACAAGTCGGCCGCGCTGTGCGCCCGGCCCCGGTGTGCCCCGGATGGTCTGTGCCGACCACCCGGCCGGCATCACAGGGATGCGGGACGCGGGCCACTCCGGCGCCGTTACCAGCGAAGGGCCGGCAATTATAGCAGCACCATGACAACCCCCCGTCGCAGACGGGCGACGGGCACATGGAAGATCCTTTCCCCTCTGCACGTCGAGTAAACTGGTTGCCGTCTCTGGTGGGCCACTAGTGCGGTATCCGCTGCGTCTTTATCTCGCGTTACATCAAAGCCGCGAACGGAAGGAGTGATAATGGATCCCGTGTCACCGTGATCGTTCCCTCTCCCCACCCCTCTTCCTGACGCGAAGGAGGGGCATTTCGTTCGCGCTACACGCCACTTTCACGCCAATGGAGCTATCCCCATGCCCCGCTTCTCGCCCCGGATGTCCCGCCGCCGATTCCTGCAACTCGGCGCCGGATCGCTCGCCACCGCCGGCATCATCGCCACCACGCCCCGGATCACCGCCTTCGCGGAGGATCTGAACGACTTCCTGAAGGGACCCCCCGTCGACGATATTCCCCCGGTCCAGCTCAGCGAGAACGTCTGGATGATCCACGCCGAGGAGGTCTTCCCGACCCCGCAGAACAAGGGGATGATGTGCAATATCACCTTCGTGGTCACCGACGATGGCGTGGTGGTCCTCGACAGCGGGGGCTCGCTGCAGATCGGCGAGATGGCCATCCGCATGATCCGGAGCGTCACCGACAAGCCGGTCGTCGCGATCTTCGTGTCGCACTACCACGGCGACCACTGGCTGGGCAATCACGCCTTCGTGAACGAATACGGGCCGGACTTGCCGATCTATGCGCATCCGCATACGAAGACCGAGATCGAGGGCGTCCAGGGGGACCTCTGGCGCAGTCTGATGGAGCGCTGGACCGAGGGGGCCACGATGGGCACTCGGGTGATCGCCCCGAACCGGGAAACCACCCACGGCGACGAGTTCCGCTTCGGTGACGTGTTGCTGCGGATGCACCACTATGGCGTCGCACACACCCCGAGCGATGTCAGCATGGAGGTGGTGCACGACCGCCTGACCTACGTCGGCGACGTGGCGATGGAGCGCCGGATCGCGAACATGGACGACGGCTCCTTTCCGGGTTCGATCGCGTACATCGATGCACTGAAGGCCGAGGCCGGCTCCGACATCTGGGTACCGGGCCACGGACGCGCGACCGACGACCTGATGCAGTGGAACCGCGAACTCTTCGCCGGCATCTACGAGAACGCGATGGAGGCGGTGACCGACATGGCAAGCATGGCGGACGCGCGCGCGCGCATCCTGGCCGACCCACGCGTCGCGGACAAGGCGGAAGAGACCCGTGGCTTCGAGCAGAATATCGGCCGTTACATCAGTCTCGCCTATCTCGAGGCCGAGATGGCGGCATTCTGAACCGGAGGAGGATGGCGCCGCCGGGACAACAGCGATGAACCGTGCCGACCGGCTTTTCCACCTGCACGGCATCCTGCGGTCCGCGCGCCGCCCGGTGCCCTTCGACACGCTGCGCGAGCGACTCGAGGTCTCCACCGCCACCCTGAAGCGCGACATCCGCTATCTCCGGGACCACATGGAGGCGCCGATCCTCTATGACCGGGGCCATAACGGCTACCGTTACGATCCCGATGCGCCGGAATTCGAACTCCCGGGCATCTGGTTCAACGAGAGCGAGCTGCATGCGCTGCTTGCGACGCAGCAGCTCCTGGACAGCGTTCAGCCCGGTCTTCTGGGTCCGTCGATCGGTGTCTTGAAGACCAAGGTGCGCAAACTGCTGGGCGAGGGCGGGCAGCGCGCCGAACTGGTCTCCAGCCGGGTGCGTCTGCAGCCGATGGCGCCCCGGCGGACGAGCTTCGAGGTCTTCGGCCAACTGTCCGGCGCCGTGCTCAATCAGCGTCCGCTTACCATCAGCTATCACGGTCGCGAGCGCGACACGCCCGGCTTGCGCAGCATTCACCCCTATCGTCTGGTCCACTACCGCGACAACTGGTATGTGATCGCCTACTGCGATCAGGCGGAGGATCTGCGCACCTTCGCGCTGGACCGAATCCACAGCGTCCGACCCGCCGCAACGTCCTTCCGCGATACCAGCGAAAGCGATCTGAACCAGCACATCGGTGCGGGCTTCGGAATCTTTACCGGTGCTGCCCGCGCATGGGCGGTGCTGCGCTTCACCACGGAGCGCGCGCGCTGGGTTGCAGACGAACACTGGCATCCGGACCAGATCGGCCGCTGGGTGGCCGGGGCCTACGAATTGCAGGTGCCCTACTCGGATCCCCGGGAGCTGGTGATGGACATCCTGAAATACGGACCGGATGTCGAGGTGATTGCACCGCCGGAACTGCGCCGCCGGGTTGCCGAAAGGCTGCGTGCGGCGGCGCAGCAATACCCCGACGGGCAGGGCTGAAAAAAAATCACGCTCAAGGGGGCACTGGCTCACTCTGTGAGCCACCACCCGGGATATAACGTCGTCAGGCCCACACCGAGGAATGCCTGATGAATCTCAACCGACCCCATGTCCAGGCGCGGCGTACGCCGGTGCTCTCACGCCACGCACGCCCGCCCCGTTCCCGGAGCACCGGCAGGGGCACCTACCTGCAACGGCTGCCACTGGCTGGATTCCAATATCACGAAGCCGCGCGCCTGTGGCCCTATCTGCGCACCGGACAGGCGCTGCTGCTGAGCCGCGAGCTGACGAACCCGATGGACCGGCGCGCGGTGCGAATCAGCTGGCTCGGCGAACAGCTCGGGTACCTGCCGCGCACCGAAAACCGCCTCGCGTCCGATCTGCTGGACCAGGGTGGCGAGGTGATCGCGCGGATCCACACGCTGCGCGATACGGACGACCCCTGGGCCCGGATCGAGCTGGATCTCTATCTCACGGGCAAGGGGTAGCCGGGGCGGAACCGGATCAGCTCGCGTTGCGGTTGAGCCGCTCGACCGCGGCCATCGCGGCGCGGGCAGCAGCGTCGATGTCGCCTTCGCGGCCCGCAAGGGTCAGGCGTCCGAAGGCGCCCACCGCGTGCGCTTCGCACAGGGTGATGTTCGAAGCCTTCTCGGCCTCGTTCGCGGCGTAGGTGATGTAGCCGGCCGGCTCGGTCTCGAGGATGAAGATGCTCTCCCCGGCAAGAACCATCGACCCCTTGCGGTTCTGGCGGTTGATCAGCACCGCATGGTCGGCATTGATCCCGCGGATGATCTCGTGCCAAGCGACCCGGCAGTTCTTGCGCGAGGCCACATCGGCGCCCATCCAGTGCAGCACCACGTCCGAGGCCTCCTGCACGCTGGACTGGTCCCGGTGATGAATGTTCATGGACCCGAAGGCACGTTCGACCACCTGCGATCCGAGATGGACCGGGGCGGCCTTCAGCGCAATGTCGGTCAACCGGTGGATCGCCATGCCCGGTTCCACCTCCAGCCACAGGCAGGAGTCGCCCGGCTTGGGCAGAAATCCCTGTGACACCGTGGCCATGTACGACGCGAGTTGCGGCTGCAACGCGTCGATGAGCACGTAGGTACGCAGGGAGATCACGGGCGCGTCCATCGGAAAAGCCGGTCCTGGTTGACTTCCTGAAGGGGGTCCCGTCGAGGCCGAGAAGCCATCGCCGGGACGAGTGAATCCGCAGTTCGAAACGCCCCGGCGGGGATGGCCTGCACGGGCGCGGTCCCGCACGGCGCGGGATGATACCGTTTCCCCGCAGCCGGAGCACGGCCGTGCCCCCCCGGGCAGGCCCGGGGCGCAGATGGGGGATGACCCCGATGCCCCGCGCCGCACAGCGCCCCGGCGGCGAAAACCCTAGTACCAAGGGTGAATCGTACCATGTGCCGCGCTGCCGGTTCCCGGCGGGGCGCGCGGACGTTCCGGCCCGGGCACCATCGCCGCCGATGTCGCCCCCTCTCCCGCGAGCGTGAGAGGGGAAATGCACAACCTTGACGTTAATCCACACGTCCCGGCGGTGTTCGTACGGCCCGCTCTGTGGTACCCATGTGCGCGCACACATCCCCCGGAGTCTCAATGAACGCACCTGAACTGAACATCCTTGTCGACACCCGCGAGAAAGGCCGAATCATCAAGCGCCTGGAAGACCTGACCGGCGTAACGCTCGAATTCACCGAGATGGATGTGGGCGACTACCTGTTGCCGGGCGACGTGATCGTCGAGCGGAAATCGGCCACCGACCTGATCCTGAGCGTCGTGGACCAAAGCCTCTGGGACAAGGTGGCCAAGCTCAAGAGCCAGCACTCCCAAGTGGTCTACATCGTTGAGGGCGACCTCTACGCGGCACGGTTCCACCAGCAGGCGCTGGACATCCACCGGGCGCTGGCGGCGATGGTGGTGGGCCACGACGTCTCCGTTCTACCCAGCCCGGATGCAGACAACAGCGGCATGCTGATCTACCTGCTCGGACTGGCAGCGGCCCACGGCGCCGCCACGGCCGAGCGGCCGGGCAAACCCACCATCCGCCGGGATGCCCAGCTGTACCTGCTCGGCGCGCTTCCCGGCATCGACCCGGACCGGGCGGAAGCGCTGCTGCGGCACTTCGGATCGGCGCGCAAGGTACTCGCGGCGGACGCCGACGCGCTGGCCGCGGTCGAGGACATCGACGGGACCCGCGCCGCCCGCATCGCCGAGGTGCTCGAGTACGGCAACTGACGCCTCACACCATCCGCACCACCCACGTGGGAGCGGCTTCCAGCCGCGATGCCCGTCATTCAGGCAAGCCTGATCGCGGCCAGAGGCCGCTCCTGCGGACAGCGCCCTCAGACCCACCGCAGCAGCAGCGGCACCAGAAGGGCGGTCAGCAGGGCATTCAGGGCCATCGCGATCCCGGCAAAGGTGCCCGCGAGCTGATTGACCTGGAAGGCACGCGCGGCACCGATGCCGTGCGACGCGACGCCCACCGCGAAGCCGCGGGCGGCCCAGTCGGTCACCCGCAGCGCATTGAGCAGCGGGGTCACGATCATCGCGCCGATGATCCCGGTGATGATGACCAGGGTGGCGGTCAGCGAGGCCAGGCCACCAATCTCCTCGGCAATGCCCATCGCGATCGGCGTGGTTGCGGACTTCGGGGCCAGCGACAGCAGGGTCTCGCGGCTACCGCCGAGCACGCCCGCGACCGCCACCGCGGAGACGACGGCGGTCACCGAGCCCGCCAGCAGCGCCGCCAGCATCGGCACCAGCAGCCGGCGCACGCGGTTGAAATTGCGGTACAGCGGCACCGCCAGCAGCACCGTCGCGGGTCCGAGCAGAAAATGCACGAACTGCGCACCGTCGAAGTAGGTCGCGTAAGTGGTCCCGCTGACCACCAGAATGGCCACCAGCAGTGCAATCGCGACCGCCACCGAGTTCACCAGCGGCGAGCCGCCCGCCGCCCGGTGCAGCGCGTGCCCGATCGCATAGGCGGCGAGCGTTGCCGTGAGCCACAGCAGCGGTTCCTGCTGCAGGTAGACCCACAGCAGATCGAAGTCGAGCGGATCCGCTCCCTCCACCGGGTCGCTCGGGCCGTTCACGGCTTCTGCTCCGCTTCGCAGAGCCCCATCTTGCGCATCATCCAGAAGAAGACCAGACCGGTGACCGCAATGGTCAGCGCGGTGGACACGAAAAGCCCCGCCAGCAGCGGCAGCCACTCCGTCTTGATTCGCGCGGCATGCAGCATCACGCCGACACCCGCCGGCACGAACAGCAGCGACAGGTGCGACAGCAGCACGCCCGCCACCGCGTTCAGTTCGTCCGGCACCTCCCGCAGCGCGGCGAGTGCACCCAGCATCAGCAGCATGCCGAGCACCGGACCCGGGATCGGGATACCGGTGGCACGGACGATGATCTCGCCGAGCAGTTGGCAGACCAGTAGGGCAAGGATGGCGTGGACCATGATCGGACTCCTGCGGAATCGACTCGGGACAGAGCCGGAACTGTAGCGTGAAAACAAGCCACGGATGGACACGGATGAACACGGCTCTTTTTTGATTGAAGCCCTATCCGCGTTGATCCGTGTGTATCCGTGGCCGGACTTGTCATCCTTCGGGGTGGCGCAGTGCCATGGGAGTTAGCGTGAAAGATCGCGCCGCTCCCGTCCGGCGCCGTCACCGGACTGGACAGCAACCCTTTGCTGCGGTGCAATACCGGCTTTCAACCTTGGCAGGAGCAAACAGATGCCATCCAGGAAGGGTCCGAAGACCGTCGATCTCGCGTTGCAGGGTGGTGGCGCCCACGGTGCATTGACCTGGGGGGTTCTGGACCGGCTCCTGTCGGACGACCGCATCGATATCTCGAGCGTCAGTGGCACCAGCGCGGGTGCGATGAACGCGGTCGTGATCGCGGACGGCCTCGACCGCGGGGGGCGCGACGGCGCGCGCGAGGCCCTTCACCGGTTCTGGAAAAGCGTGAGCAACGCGGCGATGCTCTCGCCCATACAACGCAGCCCGTGGGACCGCCTGACCAGCAATTACAGTCTGGACCGGTCCCCCGCCTACCTGTTCTTCGAGCAACTGACGCGACAGTTCTCCCCTTACGAGCTGAACCCGCTGAACTTCAATCCGCTGCGGGATCTGCTCGCCGATCAGGTCGACTTCGACCGGGTCAACCGCTGTCCGGACCTGCGCGTGTTCGTCACGGCGACGAACGTCCGCACTGGCCGCGGCCGAACCTTCAGCCAGCCTGGCCTGTCGGTGGACGCGGTTATGGCCTCCGCGTGCCTGCCGTTCATGTTCCAGGCGGTCGAGATCGACGGTGAGGCTTACTGGGATGGTGGCTACATCGGCAATCCGGCCCTGTATCCGCTGGTCGAGGACCAGGCCACGCGTGACCTGATCATCGTGCAGATCAACCCCCTCGAGCGCGAGGACCTGCCTCGAACCGGCCGGGACATCGTCAACCGGATCAACGAGATCACCTTCAATGCCAGCCTGGTGAAGGAATTGCGGCTGATCGAACTGCTGCACGAACTGATCGAGGTCGAACAGCTCGAATCGGAGCGCTACCGGGACGTGTTCGTGCACCTGATTCACGCCCACGAGGAACTCAAGGATCTCGACGCGTCCAGCAAGCTCAACGCCGAGTGGGAGTACCTGCAGCACCTCAGGAAGCGGGGGTGGTCGTGGGCGGACCGCTTTCTCGAGCGCCACTACGATGACCTTGGCGTTCGCGCCACCTTTGACCTGAAGGCCCTGTTCGCCACCGACACCCTGCGTCCGCCGACAACAGACGACTCGGGGGATCAACCATGATCGATCTCCTGGTGGTGTTCGTCGCCCTGGGGCTGCTGATCTACCTCGCGTATCGGGGCGTCAGCCTGCTGATCCTCACACCGGCACTGGCGACCTTCGCGGTCGTCGCAACCCGGGAGGGCCACGCGCTGGCCGCCTACACGCAGATCTTCATGGGCGGCGCGGGTGGCTTCATCACGCTGTATTTCCCGATCTTCCTGCTCGGCGCGGTGTTCGGAAAGCTGATGGAGGACTCGGGCAGCGCGCAGACCCTCGCGAACGGAATCATTGCGAAACTCGGGGCCAACCGCGCAATCCTCGCGGTAGTGCTGTCCGGCGCAGTGATGACCTATGGCGGCGTGTCGCTGTTCGTGGTGGCCTTCGCGGTATTCCCGATCGCGGCGGCCCTGTTCCGGCAGGCGGACATCCCCAAGCGGCTGATCCCGGCGACGATCGCGCTCGGCGCCTTCACCTTCACGATGACCGCGTTGCCGGGCACGCCCTCGATCCAGAACGCGATCCCGATGCCGTTTTTCGGCACCAGCCCCTTCGCGGCGCCGGGACTCGGGGTGATCACCGCGGTGGCGATGTTCACGCTCGGCATGCTGTGGCTGCAGCACCGCGCGCGCAGGCTCGCGCACGAGGGCTACGGCGACCACCCGGACGCCACTTTCACGCCGGACCGCGAGCTGCGGGAAAAGGCGGCCGGCGAGGGCTTCGACCTGATGGAACTCCCGGTTGAAAAGCCGCCGGTGAAACCGCCGTCGTTCCTGGTTGCCCTTTTGCCGCTGGTCACCGTGATCGCGGTGAACCTGCTGTTCACCTTCGTCGTGATCCCGCGCATGGATACCGAGTTCCTCGCACAGCCGCTATACGGCGAGACCGACATCGAGGAGGTACGCGGCATCTGGGCCGTCATCGCCGGGCTGGTATCGGCTCTGCTCCTGCTGGTGGCGATGAACTGGCGCAGGCTCCCGCAGTTCAAGCAGAGCCTCGACAACGGGGCGAACGCATCGCTGGTCCCGATCTTCAATACCGCGAGCCTCGTCGGCTTCGGCGCGGTGATCGCGTCGCTGAGCGCTTTCCTGCTGATCCGCGACAGCGTGGTACAGCTCGGTGGGGACAACCCGCTGATATCGCTGGCCATCGCGGTGAACGTGCTGGCCGGCATGACCGGTTCCGCGTCGGGTGGAATGAGTATCGCGCTGTCGACCCTGGGCGACACCTATATGGAAATGGCGCGGGTCGCCGGCATCGACCCCGACCTGCTGCACCGGGTCACCGCCGTCGCCACCGGAGGCCTCGATACCTTGCCCCACAACGGCGCCGTGATCACATTGCTCGCGATCGCGGGACTCACGCACCGGCAGTCCTATTTCGACCTGGCGATGGTGGCGATGGTGGCTCCGTTCCTGTCGCTGGTGCTGCTGATCACGCTGGGCACGCTTTTCGGCAGCTTCTGAGCCCGGTTAATGGATCGGCCTGAACACCGGGAGCCCGGCTCATCGTGTCCATTTCTTCGGGGGGCAGAGAATGCCGCTTGTCGGGCGGGAGCCTCTGTCCAGCCTATGGGGCCCAGCTCAGGAAGCGCTGAATAAAGCCGTCCTGGCTTTCTCAGCGCACGCTTCGCTGCGAGTGATGGGAAGCGGCCGGCCCGCACCTCCGGCAAGCGGCGGTTCGTCGTTCCCGGTTCGGGGTATCGAAGCAGTCTTTCCGGAACCGGCTGCGATCAGTTCTCGTCCGGCTGCGAGATGAAGCCGAGGCGTGCAACGCCGGCCCGGCGGGCGTCGGCCATGATCCGGGCCAGCACCTCGTAGCGGGTGTCGCGGTCGGCGCGCAGATAGACCGCCAGCTCCGGATCGGCCGTCACCGCTTCCTGAAGGCGCCCGAACAGCGCCGACTGGTCGATCGGGGTGTTGTTCCAGTACAGTCCGCCGGCGCCGTCCAGCGCGAGCGTTACACTGTCGACCGTCTCCTCGCTCGGCGCGCTGCTGGCGCGCGGCAGTTCCAGTTGCACCGAATGCGTAATGATCGGTGCGGTCACGATGAAGATCACCAGCAGCACCAGCATCACGTCGACCAGCGGAATCACGTTCATGTCCGACATCGGCTCGTTGGTGTCGCCCAGGCGTCCGAAGGACATCGTCAGGCTCCCTCCGCGGCGGGCCGCGTGTCGCTGGCCGGCAACGGGTCCGCATCGGTCTGCCGGCCTGCCGCACCCGGTGCGTGGTCGGAATGCATCAGGTAGGCGTGCAGGTCGTGCGCAAACGCCTCGAGGTCCTGCTGCATCAGCCGGTTGAAGCGGTTGAAGACGTTGTAGAACGCGACCGCGGGGATGGCTGCGGCGAGGCCCGCGGCGGTGGCGACCAGCGCCTCGCCCAGCGGACCGGCGACCAGATCCATCGACACGCTTTCGAGGATCGACAGTTCGATCAGCGCGTTGTGGATCCCCCAGACGGTACCGAACAGTCCGATGAACGGTGCCAGGCTGCCCACGGATGCCAGCAGCGTCTGACCTGCCTGCATGCGCAGCTGCTGTCGGTCCATCGACTGGCGGATCATCCGGATCATGTGGTCGTCAAGACGTTGCTGCCCCTTGGGGCTCAAGTCCTGACGGCCGGGATAGCTCTCGACCGCGTGCCAGCCGTCCCGGGCCATCTCGGCGAGCGGACCGCGCCCGTCGGCGACCACCTGGCGCAATCCCCGGGGGCTGCTGGCGTTCCAGAAGCCTTCCAGGAACCGCCGGTTCGCACGTCGTATTTCAATCAGGTTGATGCTCTTCGTTGCGGCGATCGCCCAGGTCGCGATCGAGAGCACCAGCAGGGTCAGGAAGACCCCGATCAGCACGGGATCGCCGTGGTAGAAAACGTAAAGAATGTTCAGGTCGTTCATCTCGGACCTCTTGCTCTCACCGCTTTGTCGTCGTCATCGCAGCCGGAACTCCATCGGCACGAGTACCGAAGCCGCGACCGGGCGATTGCCCCGTCGGGCCGGCTCGAAGCGCCACTCGGAGACGGCCTCGAGCGCCGCATTGTCCAGGCGATCATGTCCACTGCTGCGTTCAACCCGCCAGTTGACCGGACTTCCGTCGGCGCCGACCGCCACCCACAGCACCACGGTCCCCTGCTCCCTGCGCCGCTGCGAGATCCGCGGATACTCGGGCGGCGGATTGTTCAGGTAGGCCGCTCCGAAACCCGGCTCCTCGAAGGGTTCGCCGTCACCGTCTTCCAGCATTCCCGGAACCGGTGCTTCGTCCACCCGCGGACCGGCCAGCGAGGCTTCGTCTGGCTCAGCGGGACCCGCGACCTGGGCCGGCGAATCCGGCCGCGTCTCGGGACGGGGCTCCGGGGGCGGCTCGGGTTCTGGCTCGGGTTCTGGCTCGGGTTCTGGCTCGGGTTCTGGCTCGGGTTCTGGCTCGGGTTCTGGCTCGGGTTCTGGCTCGGGTTCTGGCT
>PWRV01000253.1 GCA_003563455.1 Thioalkalivibrio sp. | reverse complement strand
TTCAATGGCGGAGGCGGAGTGCGGTGACGGTTACTCCAGCCCGGCCTCGCCCGGTCCGAGCCCGAGGATGTTGAAGCCGGAGTCGACGTAGGTCACCTCGCCGGTGATGCCCGCGGCCAGGTCGGAACACAGGAAGGCACCCGCATTCCCGACCTGCTCGATGGTCACGTTGCGACGCAGCGGGGCGTTTTTCTCCACATGATCCAGAATGCGCCGGAAATCGCCGATGCCCGCGGCCGCCAGCGTGCGGATCGGGCCGGCCGATACCGCATTGACCCGGGTCGATTCCGGCCCGAGGGTGTAGGCGAGGTAGCGCACATTGGCTTCGAGGCTGGCCTTCGCCAGACCCATCACGTTGTAGCTGGGCATCGCGCGCATCGCCCCCAGATAGCTCAGCGTGAGGATCGCCGCATTGCGGTCCTTCATCATCCCGCGCCCCGCCTTCGCGAGCGCCGCGAGGCTGTAGGAACTCACGTCATGGGCGACGCGGAAACCGTCCCGGGTGACGTTGTCCAGGAAGTCTCCTTCCAGTTCCTCCTTCGGGGCGAAGGCGACCGAGTGCACCAGGATGTCGAGTCCTTCCCAGTAGTCGTCCAGATGCTCGAAGACCTGCTCGATCTCCTGGTCGTTCTCGACGTTACAGGGCACGAGGATATCGGAGTCGAAGGCGGATACCAGTTTCTCGACCCGTTCGCGCATGCGATCGTTCTGGTAGGTGAACGCGAGTTCAGCGCCCTCGCGATGCATGGCCTCGGCGATGCCATAGGCGATGGAACGGTTGCTGGCGACACCAACGATCAGCGCGCGCTTGCCCTTCAGAAACCCCATGAATTCCTCCTGTTTTCGGTTCCGGCTTTGCGCCTCGGAGACTGCGCCCGGGCGGCGGCCGAAGACGCTCCGGCGCCGCGCGCCTGCGCAGGCGGCCCCCGCGCACGCAGCCGCCTGCGATCATACCCATGTACCCGTTGTGTCACCACCGGTCGGTCATGCGCCGCGGGCCATGCCCGCGCCCAGTGCGCGCGGTGGGCGGCGCCGGGTCAGCTCCTTGGACCCGGCCAAGGCAAGGCCGTCGGCGTGCGCCGTCGCGGGTTCGGGGTGTCAGCCGTCGCCGGCGGCGACGTTTCTCGCGACGTACAACGTCAGGGTGTCGCCCGCACGGATACCGTCGCCGTTCAGCCCGTTCCAGCGCCGGAGATCGTGGATCTCGACAGCGAAGCGCCTTGAGATCGCGCCGAGCGAATCGCCGGGTCGAATGCGGTATTCGACGCGCGTCGTGTCGGGATCCACCGCCGTGGGGGGCAGGGTGAGGGTCTGGCCCGGCTGCAGCAGCGCCTCCCGCGACAGGCCGTTCGTCTCCCGGAGGCGGGAGACGCCGACGTCGTGCCGCCGCGCGATGGTCCACAGGCTGTCGCCCGCTTGGACCGTGTACTCCAGCGGTTGAGTCGGGGTCGCTGCAGGCGCCGCGTTACGGCCGGGGATGGCCTCGCCGGTCACCGGTACCCGCAGACGCTGTCCGGCCCGGATCAGATCGCCCTCGAGCCCGTTCATCCCGCGGAGCTCGGCAACGCCGACGCCGTGCCGCTGCGCGATCCGGCCGAGATTGTCGCCGGCGCGAACCTCGTATTCCGCGTAGGGAACGAGGGCGTGGTCCGGTCCGCGCTCGCGGAGTGTGGCCTCGAGCTGCCTGGCCGCAGTGGCAGGAAGCAGCAGGTGCTGTGCGGCATAAGGATGCGTCACGGTTCTGTGGTAGCCGGGGTTCAGGCGCGCGACCTCGGTGAATTCCATGCCGGCGAGTTCGGCGACGTACTCCAGGTCTGCCTGGCGTCCGGGATTCACCGGCTTCAGGTAGGGCTCGTTCGCGATCACCGGCACCCGGATCCGGTACCGGTCCGGTTCGTCGATCAGCGCGCGCAGTGCAAGGAGCCGGGGCACGTAGGACATCGCCTCGCTGGAGAGCTGCAGGCTCCAGTAGTCTGTCGGTTCACCGGCGGCCGCGTTGGCGGCCATTGCGCGGGCAACATTACCCTGCCCGAAATTGTAGGCGGCGAGCGCCAGGTACCAGTCTCCGAAGCGGGCGTGAAGATGCTCCAGATAGTCCAGTGCCGCGTGGGTGGATTGATAGACGTCGCGCCGGCCGTCATACCAGTCGTCCTGGATCAGCCCGAAGTGTTCTCCGGTGCCGGGGACGAATTGCCAGATGCCGGCCGCGCTTGCGCTTGAAGTGGCCTCGGCGGCATAGCCGCTCTCGACGATCGGCAACAGCAGCAGCTCGCCGGGTAGACCTCGCCGCTCGATCTCGTTCAGGATGAAATAAGCGAAGGGTTCCGCCCTTGTGGAGGCGATGGCGATGATGTTCGGGTGCTGCCGGTAATGCCGTTTGTAGACTTCGACCCTCGGGTGATGCAGGTTCTCGGTCATCGCGAAGCCGAGCCTGGCCCGGGTCCAGATGTCCGGGGCGTCTTCCGGCTTCATCGCGGGTTGGCGCAGCGCGCGGCTGGCGTCCCGCGCGAGGCCCCGGCGTGACACCCGGGGCAGGGCGTCTGCCGGTTGCGCGGATGCAGCCCCGCGCTCTGGCTGGGCCAGTGCACTCGGATTGTCGTGGATACTGCAGCCGGTACCCAGCAGGGCGCTGACAACCAGCACGAGGGGAAGGGGGAGAAGTCGGATAATCATGGACCTGAAGCATAGTCCAGAGAGAGCGTTTCACCAAGCCTTCCGGAGCGATTGCCTGCAGCGCTGGTATTCGGGTCCGCAGGGGCTGCGGGTGCTGGCGGCGCTGCACCAGCAGATGGGCGCCTTCTGCCGGCCTCGGTTCGGCGACGCCTGGCTTGAGGTGGGACCGGTACGCCTGCTCGATGCGGAATGGACCCGGCCGGTCCATGCGCTGCACGCAGATCCGCAAAGCCGGACGCTGGCCGCGCAGGGGGACCGCCTGCCGCTGGCCGCGGAGACCTTTTCGTGTGTGCTCGTCGCGCATGCCCTTCATGATGCGGAAGACGCCGGGAATGTGGTCGCCGAAGCGGCCCGTGTTCTGGCGCCGGAAGGTCACCTGTTTCTGCTGGAGTCCGGCCACTGCGGGGCAGCCGGGCGCCGACCACTCCGCCGAGCGCTGCCTGGTGGACTGCGGCGGAGCAGTCGGCGACTCCTTGTGCAGGCGGGCCTGGGCGTGCACCGGCAGGTTGCGCTGAGCGCACTGCCCGCGGTGCTTCCTGCCGGCTGGCACCGGCGGCTGAGCCACCTCGACACGGCAGTGTCGCCGTGGCTTCCAGTGCTGGGGAATTCGTTGCTTACGGTCGCCAGGCGACGGGATCTGAAGCCGATTGCCCCGGGGGCTTCACGGCTGCGCTGGTCGCGAGAAGGAATTCGCGCCGGCGGGACGTCCCAGTGGGCGTGAGCAGCGACAAGGTCTTCGTGTACACCGACGGCGCCTGCCGGGGCAATCCGGGCCCGGGCGGCTGGGGAGCGTTGCTGCGATTTGGCGAAGCCGAACGGGAACTCTACGGATCCGAGCCGGAGACGACGAACAACCGGATGGAACTGACTGCAGCCATTCGTGCGCTGGAGGCCCTGAAGCGGCCGTGCCGCGTCGAGCTGCTGACCGACTCTCAGTACGTGAAGCAGGGCATCACCGCGTGGCTGCCCGGCTGGAAGCGGCGGGGGTGGCGCTCGTCCAGCGGCGGAGCGGTGAAGAACCGCGACCTCTGGGAGCAGCTGGACGCACAGGCCCGTCGGCACCAGGTGGACTGGTTCTGGGTTCGCGGGCACACCGGCCACCCGGAAAACGAGCGTGCCGACCGCCTGGCCAACCGCGCGATCGACGAAATGCTGCGCGCTCAGCACGGAGGCGATGAGTAGGTTCCAGTGGGTGGACTTCACCGGGGCTATGCGCGATTCTCGCACCAGTGTCCTGTCACATGTCCAATGGCGTGTTCAGAGCCCCCGAGCGGCGTCAGGGCCAGGCGCAGCGCGCAGCGCAATGGTCACTCCATTGGCAAGCGCTGCAACGCCGCACTGGCGTCGCTCGGGGGCTCCCTTCGGGCGATGCGAGAAGCGGCCATCTGCGGCGTTACTTGCCTTTGAGGTAGGGTGGCTACCCCGGCGGGCAAGTGCCTTGCAGCTGACCGCTTCTCGCCTCGCTGAAGACGCCATTAGACGGGTGACAGGACACTAGTGTCCCATGGAGATTCTGAAGATGCGCCAGATCGTCCTCGACACGGAGACCACCGGCCTTGAGCCGACGGACGGACACCGGATCATCGAGATCGGCTGTGTCGAGATCGTGAACCGGAGGCCGACCGGCAACCGCCTGCACGAGTACCTGCAGCCCGACCGCGAGATCGACCCGCGAGCCATCGAGATCCACGGCATCAGCAACGAATTCCTCCTCGACAAGCCGCGTTTTGCGGAGGTCGTCGAACGCTTCCTCGAGTTCATCGAAGGCGCCGAGCTGATCATTCACAACGCACCCTTCGACGTCGGTTTCATCAACCACGAACTGGCGCTCGCGGACGCGAGGGTGCGCCGCATCGAGGACGTCTGCACGATTCTCGATACCCTTGTCCTCGCCCGTCGGATGCATCCCGGCACGCGCAACTCGCTGGATGCGCTGTGCAAACGCTACCAGGTGGATGCCTCGACCCGCGTGCTGCACGGCGCGGTGCTGGACGCGGGGCTGCTTGCCGACGTCTACCTCGCGATGACCGGCGGCCAGGTAGCGCTGGGTCTGGAGGAGAAAGGTCCGGAACGGGAAAACCCGGAGGTGCCGGTGAGGGCGCAACGACGGGGCGGCACGCTACGCGTGATCGAACCAAGCCCGGAAGAGCACGCGGCCCACGCCGAGATGCTCGCGCTGCTCGACAAGAGCGCGGGAGAGCCCTGCCACTGGCGGCGGCTGGACGGCTGATCCGGCCCCTCGGCGATCCGGCGCCGGGGAAGATCGGCCAGGGGGCTGGCCTCAGGCGTTCTTCAGGATGCGGGCGCGCTCGCGCTGCCAGTCCCGGTCCTTGTCGGTGGCCCGCTTGTCGTACTCCTTCTTGCCCTTTGCCAGCCCGATCTCCAGCTTCGCCCGGCCCCGTTTCCAGTACAGAGCCAGCGGCACCAGCGTGTAGCCCTTGCGCTCGACTGCACCGATCAGCCGGTTGATCTCGGGGCGCTGCAACAGCAGCTTGCGCGTGCGGGTCGGGTCGGGTCGGATATGGGTGGAAGCCGTTGGCAGCGGCGTCACATGTGCTCCGAACAGCCAGGCCTCGCCGTTGCGCAAAAGCACATAGGACTCGCTCAACTGGGCGCGTCCCGCGCGCAGCGACTTCACCTCCCAGCCCTCAAGCACCAGCCCCGCCTCCAGACGGTCCTCGATGAAGAAGTCGTGCCGCGCCTTGCGGTTCAGCGCGATCGTGCTCGACCCCGCCTCGCTCCTCGATTTCTTTTTTCCCATAACCGCGCAGTATAGCAACGGGGCGCGTCTCGGATTCCCGGGTTGGGGGCGCGAGGAGGGCGGTGCAGCGGGGACAGATTTCAAATCTGTCCCCGTTTCCCAGAGCGAGGAGGCTGGTGCACGGGGTCGCGGGTGTCGGCCGCAGGGATGCGGCCGTCAAGCCTACAAGGATGTATTCACGGCGTCCCGCGACCCCGTGCACCAGCCTCCTCGCGCCCAACCAGGCCCCCACTCCTGTTCGCCCGCCAGCCTGCAGGGGGGGTATTCACGGCGTCCCGCGACCCCGTGCACCAGCCTCCTCGCGCCCAGCCACGGCCCCCCCACTCCTGTTCGCCCGCCAGCCTGCAGGGGGGGGTATTCACGGCGTCCCGCGACCCCGTGCACCAGCCTCCTCGCGCCCAACCAGGCCCCCACTCCTGTTCGCCCGCCAGCCTGCAGGGGGGGTATTCACGGCGTCCCGCGCCCCGCGCACCAGCCTTAACGCGCTTAACCGAGGTCCCACCGCTATTCCGGCCCCCGCGGCGGGTCAGTTGAGCCCCCGCCGGGGTTGGCTCACAATCCGCGAAAACAGGGGGAAGAGATCCATGCCAGCGACGGTTTCAATCCACGGACAATGGTCCACCCGATTGGCGTTCATCCTTGCGGCCACCGGGTCGGCGGTCGGATTGGGGAATATTTGGCGGTTTCCGTACATTGCGGGGGACAATGGCGGCGGGGCCTTCGTGCTGGTCTACCTGGCCTGCATCCTGCTGATCGGCCTGCCGATCATGATGGGCGAAATCCTGCTCGGACGCCGTGGCCGGCAGAGCCCGATCAACACCATGCTCACGCTGGCGCGCGAGGAGGGACTCAGCCGTGGCTGGGGGTTGATGGGCTGGATCGGCGTGCTCGCCGGCTTCCTGATCCTGTCGTTCTACAGCGTGATCGCCGGCTGGGCATTGTCCTACGTGTTCAAGGCCGGCACCGGCAGCTTCACCGGTCTCGACGCTGAAGGCTCCGCCGAAATGTTCGGGGCGATGCTGGCAAACCCCGAGGGCCTGCTGGCCTGGCACACCATCTTCATGGTGATGACCGCGATGGTCGTGGCGCGCGGCGTCCGGTCGGGCCTCGAGCGGGCGGTCACGATCCTGATGCCCGCGCTGGTGGTGCTGCTGATCATCCTGGTCGGCTACTCGATGGCCCAGGGCGCTTTCATGGACGGCCTGCGCTTCCTGTTCCGGCCCGACTTCGGCGCCCTGACGCCGAACGCGGTGCTGCTCGCGATGGGCCAGGCCTTCTTTACGCTGAGCCTCGGAATGGGCGCGATCATGGTCTACGGCAGTTATCTGAGCAGCGAGGCTTCCATCGGCAAGACCTCCGGCTCCGTGGTCGCCGCGGACACCACCGTGGCCCTGCTCGCCGGTCTCGCGATCTTCCCGATCCTCTTCGCCGCCGGCCTGTCACCGGAGCAGGGTCCGGGTCTGATCTTCGTGACCCTGCCGCTGGCCTTTGGCGAGATGCCCTTCGGTCTCTTCTTCGGGACACTGTTCTTTGTGTTGCTGGTCTTTGCCGCATGGACCTCGGCCATTTCCCTGATCGAGCCCGCCGTGGCCTTCATGGTCGAGAATCTGCAATTGAGCCGTGTCTTTGCCACCACGGTGGTGGCCATGCTCGCCTGGACGCTTGGCATCGCGGCACTGCTTTCGCTGAACGTCTGGTCGGGCTACACGCTGTTCGACAAGGCCGCGCTGGACATCCTCGACTACCTCACCGCCAACATCATGCTGCCGCTGGGCGGGTTTCTGATCGCGCTGTTCGTCGGTTGGCGGATGACCGAGCGTTCGGTGCAATCCGAACTGCGCCTGCAACTCGGCTGGCTCTACAGCGTCTGGTACTTCCTGGTCCGCTACGTGGCTCCGATCGCGATACTGGTCGTGTTCCTGCGCGCCGTCGGCCTCATCTGATGCCCACGCGTATCCAGCGGTCCACCTGGGTGCCCTATTCGGCAGAACAGATGTTCGATCTCGTCAACGACGTCGATGCCTACCCCGAGTTCCTGCCGCATTGCCGGAGCGCGAAAGTACTGGAATCCCGTGGGGACCACGTGAAGGCGACGATCGAACTGGCAACGGGTGCGCTGCACAAGTCGTTCACCACCGTGAATCAGCTCGACTACCCGAAGCGAATCGAGATGCGTCTGGGGCAAGGGCCCTTCCGGCGCCTCCACGGGGCCTGGACCTTCACGCGGGCTGCGGAGCGCGGGACCCGCGTTGCGCTGGATCTCGAGTTCGAATTTGCCGGGAGGCTGATGGCACTGGCGATCGGACCGGTCTTCAATCACGTCGCGAATTCGCTGGTGGACGCCTTCGTGCAGCGGGCCCGGGACGTGCACGGGGATGTGTATGCCTGAGGGCGAGGCCGCGGACGAGTGGATCATGGTCGAGGTCGCCTATGCGCGGCCGGACGTGCAGGTGATCCTGCCGGTGCAGGTGCCGCGCGGCGCGACAGTGGCCGACGCGGTGCAGGAGTCGGGGATTGCCGAGCGGTTCCCGGAAATCGATCCGCGCGAGGCCAAGGTGGGAATCTTCGGCAAACACACGCGAATGGACACCGCGCTTCGTGCGAAGGACCGGGTCGAGATCTACCGTCCGCTGATCGCCGATCCCAAGGAAGTGCGCCGGCAACGGGCGGCGCAGGGCAAGGCGACGAAGAAGGGCGGCGCCTGAAGCCGAATTGCGGGGCCCGCCGCAGGGTGAGCGCGGCGAAGGGTCGGGGCAGCGTATCGATCGCCGCGTCCCGCTGTGCTTGCGGCTGCAGGCAGCGCTCCTCGCGATGACGGTTCAGTCGGCGCTTCCTGGCGACTCGCTGTCCTCGATGCGGGCGACGCGCCCGCCCTCGAAGAAGACGCTGACGATGCGCTTTTCCGTCGGGCCGCGCCCGGGGCGGTTGTGGTAGACGTAGTCCCATCGGTCCTCGCGGACAAAGGTGCCTCCGACCTGGGGTGAGCCCATCAGAAATCGCACCTGCTGCGGCGTCATGCCCTGCCGCAGCTGGGCCACCTTTTCATCTTCGATCGCATTGCCCTGCTGCACGTCGAGGCGGAAGCTCGGGATCCCGCTGCAGGCGGCGAGCAGGGTTGCGATGGCCGTAACAGAAACGAGAATCTTGAACATTGGGCGGGTCTGTCCCATGATTCGGGCTGGAAGCGGTCGCCAATCTTACAGCAATGCCTCTGGCGGCGGCATCGCCCGACCGGCACGGCGAGAGGGATTCGAGTGGAAACGCACAACCTGAAGAGGGCGGGGCTCAAGGTGACGCTCCCGCGCATGAAGATCCTGCAGATCCTCGAGGAATCCGAAACCCGCCACCTCACGGCCGAGCGAATCTACCGTGAGCTGCTGGATTCGGGTGAAGAGATCGGACTGGCGACCGTCTATCGGGTCCTCACGCAGTTCGAGGCCGCCGGACTGGTCTCCCGGATGCATTTCGAGGGCAATCAGGCCGTATTCGAACTCGACCGAGGGGGCCACCACGACCACATCATCTGCAACCAGTGCGGGCACGTGGAGGAATTCCTGGACGAGACGATCGAACAGCGCCAGCGCGAGACCGCCACCGAACACGGCTTCGAGATCCGCGACCATGCGCTGGTGATCTACGGCGACTGCGTCACTCCGAATTGCCCGCACCGCGAGGATTGAACCGCCCACTAGTGGGCCGTGCGGAAAGTTCGGTGACTATGGAGCACAGCCAGGCACGTCGGAGCAAGGCGGGCAAGTGCCGGAATAGCCACCCTATTTCAAGCTTGCCCAACGCAGCGCCGGCGTGTCTGGCGAAGCGATCTGATACCGAACTTTCCGCATGGCCCACTAGTTCGCGGCCTCGGGGCCGAACCGGCACCCGGTCGATCCCGTTTCTCAGTCTCCGGCGGGGGCCGACTCCAGCATCTCACGGGCGTGATCCAGACTGCGTTCAGTGACCGTGACGCCGCCCAGCAGCCGCGCAATGGCCTCGACCCGCGCCTCGGCGCTGAGTGCGGCGACCTCGGTCCGGGTGTGATCGTTGGCGCGGTGCTTGGTCACCTGCAACTGCTCGTGCGCCTGCGCCGCGACCTGCGGCAGATGGGTGACGCACAGCACCTGGTAGCTCCGGCCGAGGCCGCGCAGCTTGCGGCCGACGACCTCGGCGACCGCGCCGCTGATCCCGCTGTCCACCTCGTCGAAGATCAGGGTGCCGACCGGCTGCTCGGCGCTCGCGAGCACCTGCAGTGCGAGCCCGATGCGGGACAGCTCGCCGCCCGAGGCCACGCGCGACAACGGCTTCGCCGTGGCACCCGGATTCGCGGCCACCATGAACTCGATGCGGTCGCGCCCGTGGGGCCCGCTCTCCTGCGCGAGCGTCTGCAGGTCGATCCGGAACTGGCCTCCGGCCATGCCCAGCTCCTGCATTGCCGAGGTGACCGCGGCGTCCAGCCGCTGCGCCGCGTCCCGGCGCGCACGGCCGAGTGCCGTCGCGGCCGCGTCGTACTCGCTTTCGGCGGTCTCCACTGCCCGCTCCAGTTCCTCTACCGCCGCGTCGCCGGCGTCGAGCTCGGCCAGTTCCGCCTCCATCTTCTGCAGCAGCCCCGGAAGCTCGTCCGGCTCCACGCGATGTTTGCGGGCGAGCCGAAGGTAGGCGGATATGCGGCTGTCGACTTCGGACAGGCGTTCAGGGTTGATCTCCACGCGGTCGGCGAGCCGGCGCAGTTCGTCGCCCGCCTCCTGGACCTGGATGCGCGCGGATTCCAGCAAATCGCAAACCGCCGCCAGCCGCTGATCATGACGCAGGACCTCCTGGAGCCCGGACAGGACCTGACCCAGGGCCGGATCGATGCCGCCATCGGCGTCGAGGGCTCCGTGGGCGGTCTGCAAAGCCGTCAGGACTTCCGCGCCATGGGCGAGGCGGGTCTGTTCGGCGGCGATGTCCGGGTATTCGCCCGGGACGGGGGCAAGCTCGGCGATCTCCGCCGTCTGGAAGCGCAACAGGTCGAGACGGTCGCTGGCATTCTCGAGACGCGACCGGGCGGCATCCAGACGCACCCGCGCCTCCTGCAGCGCCGCGTGTGCCCGGGTGACCCGGCGCAGCAGTCCGGCCTCGACGAAGCTGTCGAGCAGCGCGCGTTGCGCGTGGCGCTGCAGGAACTGCTGATGCGCGTGCTGGCCGTGGATGTCAACCAGCCACTGGCCGAGGGTCTTCAACTGGGACATGGTGGCCGGACGGCCATTGATCCACGCCCGGCTCTTGCCCTGGGCGCTGATCACGCGGCGCAGCAGAATGCCGGTCCCCTCTCCGCCGGGTTCGTCGGCGTCGAGCAGTGCCTGCTCGCTTAGCCACGCGGATGCCGGGTGGCCGGGATGCAGATCGAAGCCAGCGCTGAGATCAGCCTGCGCTGCGCCGCTGCGTACGCTGCCGGAGTCGCCGCGGTCGCCCAGCAGCAGGCCGATCACGTCGACCAGGATCGACTTGCCGGCCCCGGTTTCGCCGGTCAATGCGGTCATGCCCGGGCCGAATTCGACCTCGATGCCGTCGATGATCGCGAAATCGCGGACCGTGATGTGGCGCAGCATCCTCGTGTGGGTCCGGTTCAGGGGTGCTCGCCCCAGCGCAGCTTGGATCGCAGCATGCGCAGGAAGTTGTGATTGCGCGGATGCAGCAGCATCAGGGACTTCGACCGTCGCTGCACCCGCAGGATGTCTCCCGGGGCGAAGTCGAGATTCTCCTGCCCGTCCAGCGCGACCTGCGCCGGCGAGCGGCTGCCGCTGCTCAGCTTGATCTCGATCACCGCATTGCCGCTGACCACCAGCGGCCGGTGATTCAGGCTGTGCGGGCAGATCGGCACGATGATCATCGCCTCGAGATCGGGCGTCAGGATCGGCCCGCCGGCCGACAGCGAATAGGCGGTGGAACCGGTCGGCGTCGCGACCACCAGCCCGTCGGCGCGCAACCGACCGACGTCGAGGCCGTCGATGAAGGTATCGAACTCGATCACCCGCACTACGCTCTGGACATGCAGCACCGCGTCGTTCAGCGCCAGCCCGCGGTGGATCGGGGCCCCGTCCCGGAGCAGGGTGCTCGCCAGCATGGCCCGTGGCTCCAGATCGAAGGCGCCATCCAGCACCGCGTTCAGTTCCGCGGCGGCGCGCTCGGGCAGGATGTCGACCAGAAAGCCGAGACGCCCCAGGTTGATGCCGAGCATCGGCGTGTCGTGGCGGGCCATCGCGCGTGCCGTGCTTAGCAGGGTGCCGTCACCGCCGATCACCACCACGAGCTCGACCGCCTCCGCCAGCTCCTTCAGCGGCGCGACGGTGAAAGCGCCGGGATGCTCGCAGTCCCCGATGCCGGTCTCGAGGATCACCCGGGTTCCGCGCTGGTGGAGCGTGTCAAGAAGGGTCGCGACCAGGGGCCGGGTGCGCGAGTCGGTGGACTTGCCCACCAGTCCGATGCTGTTGAAGCTGCGCTGCATGCCCGCATTATCCGGTAAACGCGGTTTGCCCGCACCCGCGCGGCAACTGTCTGTGCTTGACTGGGCGGGGGGGCGGCATAGACTGGATTGGCACTCGCTTGCGCACAGCGCTGACATGAGACGGACGGATGCAGGATATTCGACTTGATACGCGGGCGCGGACCCTGTTGCGCACCCTGATCGAAAGCTACATCCGGGACGGCCAGCCGGTCGGGTCCCGGACGCTGGCGCGGACCAGCGGCCTGAACGTCAGCCCCGCGACGATCCGCAATGTAATGTCCGATCTCGAGGATCTCGGCCTGGTGCACGCACCGCACACCTCGGCGGGCCGGATACCGACGCCCGCCGGATACCGTCTGTTCGTGGACGCGCTGCTGGAGATCCGTACGCCGAACCGCGAAGAGGTGGAGGCGATCGAGTCGCGCTTCAGCCCCGGCGCGCCGACCAAGGACCTGCTGGGGACCGCAGGCAGCGTGCTCTCGACGGTTACGCGGCTGGCCGGCATGGTGCGGCTTCCGCGCAACCGCCAGGTCGCGCTGACCCAGATCGAGTTCCTGCGCCTGGGCGAACGTCGCGTACTGGCGATTCTGGTGATCGACGGCAAGGAGGTCCAGAACCGCGTGCTGGAACTCGAGCGCGACTATCAGCCCGCCGAACTGCAGAACATGGCGAATTATCTGAATGCCCACCTGGCCGGCCAGAGCCTGCAGGTGGTGCGCGGAGAGTTGCTCTCGGAAATGCGCTCGGTGCGGCGGGACCTGGATTCAATGATGCTGGCAGCGATCGATCTCGGCGAGCAGGCGATCGGCGAGGATGATCCGGACGACGTGCTGGTGGCGGGCGAGACGCAGCTGCTGGGTTACGAGGAGCTGGCCGATATCCAGCACCTGCGCCAGCTGCTGGAGGCGTTCCACGAGAAGCGCGAGATCCTCGCCATTCTCGACCAGTGCATCCTGGCCGATCGCGTACAGATCTTTATCGGGCGGGAGTCGGGGCTCGAGTGGTTCGAACACTGCTCCGTTGTCACCGCTCCGTACAGCGTCGATGGCGAGATCGTCGGCGTGCTGGGCGTGGTGGGCCCGACCCGGATGTCCTACGATCGCGTGATCCCGATCGTCGACATCACCGCGCGACTGCTCGGTTCGGCCTTGAATTCCCGCAACGAGCCCCCAGAGACTTCGTGAGGCCGGGGCTTCGCTGCCCCTGAACCCAACCCATTTCGTCTTCAGCAAGAGGTATTCATGTCCAGCCAGTGGGATAACGTGCAGCAGGAGAACGATCCGAAGCAGAGCGTGCCGGAGGACGAACCGGAGGTCGCGGATACCGGGTCTGCCGCCGGCGAGGGCGGAGATGTCGAGGCACGGCTGGTTGAACTCGAGGAACTGGCGGAAGAGCGTCGCGACCAGGCGCTGCGGGCGCAGGCGGAGCTGGAGAACCAGCGCCGGCGCTTCGAGCGCGAGCTGGAATCCGCCCACAAGTATGCGATCGAGCGTTTTGCGGCCGAGTTGCTGAACGTCGCCGACAGCCTCGAGATGGGCCTCGACGCGGCACGCAAGGCCGATGCCGGAGGCAGGATCGTCGAGGGCACCGAGCTGACGCTGAAGGCGCTGCATCAGGCCTTCGAGAAGTTTGGCATCGAGTCCGAGGACCCGACCGGGCAACGCTTCGACCCCGAGCGGCACCAGGCGATGACGACGCAGGAGAGCGGCGAGCATCCGCCGAACACGGTGCTGATGACGATGCAGAAGGGCTACCTGCTGCACGGCCGGGTTCTGCGCCCGGCAATGGTGATCGTCTCGCGGGCGCCGTCGGGTGGCGTGGACGAATCGGCTTGAAAACCGGGCTTCCCGCCCCATATCCCACACAGAACGGCAGCGCACGGGTAACCGGACCGGATCGCCCGTCCGCTGAGCACACCCAATTCATCACAGGAGTTTCCAGACATGGGAAAGATCATCGGCATTGACCTGGGCACCACCAACTCCTGTGTCGCCATCATGGATGGTGACCAGGCGAAGGTGATCGAGAACAGCGAGGGCGGTCGCACCACGCCGTCGATCGTGGCCTTCACGGAGGACGGCGAGGTACTGGTCGGACAGTCCGC
>PWRV01000238.1 GCA_003563455.1 Thioalkalivibrio sp. | reverse complement strand
GCGGCCAGAACAAAGGAGTGTGGCAGATGAAGAACATCTTTGTGATGGGGCTCGACGGCTTCAACCGGGAACTGCTCGAGACCATCGAAGGCGACGAGGAGTACCGCTTCCACCGTTTGTTCGAGTACACAGAGGTGGTGCGCCCGAAGAGCGGCACCTATCCGTCGATCGACGAATTGAGGAAACGGGCGCCGGAGGTCTTTGCCTCGGTGTCCGGCGGTGCGGATGCGGTGATGGGATTCTGGGATTTTCCGACCACCGTTTGCGTCCCGCTTTTCGCCCGGGATGCCGGGCTGCCGGGTCCTTCCCTCGAGGCGGTCACCCGTTGCGAGCACAAATACTGGTCCCGCAAGGAGCAGAAAAAGGCGCTCGGGGAAATGATTCCGAGCTTTCAGGCGATCGACCCCTTCGGCGAAGACCCCGTCGGACAGATAGAAATCCGCTACCCGTTCTGGATCAAGCCGGTGAAGGCGCACTCCTCGTTTCTGGGGTTCTACATCGACTCTGCGGAGGCTCTGGAGAAGGTGATTCCCGAGATCCGCGAGAATATCGGCGTGGTCGGACGCCCATTCAACGAGTTCCTGGCCCACGTCGATCTGCCACCGGAGATTGCCGAGATCGACGGCTACCACTGCATCGCTGAGGAGATCATCTCGACGGGGGTACAGGCCACCATCGAGGGCTTTGCCTGGGAGGGGGCGGTGCAGGTCTTCGGTGTGGTGGACTCGATACGGTCCGGCAAGCACCGTTCGAGCTTCTCGCGTTACCAGTACCCCTCGAAGCTTCCGCGCCGGGTCCAGGCGCGCATGATCGAGGCCGCGCGCAAGCTGATTCGTGCCATTGACTACGACGGTGCGCCCTTCAACATCGAGTTCTTCTGGGACCACAAGAACGATCGCGTCTGGTTGCTGGAGATCAATCCACGTATTTCGAAATCCCACTCGCCGCTGTTCCTGATGGTTGATGGTGAGACCAACCAGAAGGTGGCGATGGATCTGGCGCTGGGCCGGAAGCCGGAACCGCCCTATCGCCAGGGACCGCACAAGCTGGCCGGCAAGTTCATGATGCGGCTGTTCAAGGACAGCATCGGGGACGGGGTGGTCGACGCGGTACCGAGCCAGGAGGACCTCGACCGGATCGCCGAGGCCTATCCGGAGGCGCGCGTGGACCTCCTGGTGAAAGAGGGTATGCGCCTGAGCGATCTGCCGTTCCAGGACAGCTACAGCTACGAGATCGCGGTGGTGTTTCTTGGTGCCGACCGCCAGAAGCAGTTACTGGACCGCTTCAAGCAGGTCGAGGAATTCCTGCAGTTCGATATCCGGCCGGTTTCCGGGGACGCGGCCTGAAGGCGGCAAATCCATTTTCCGGTCTTGCCCTGAAAGCACAAGCCGGGATCCCATTGCCGCAGGGCTTCCCGGAAACCGCTTTGGCGATCCGTCGCTCACACACGGCTGCCACGGAGGTATGAACGCATGAACCGCGCAGACCCGCAGGCACCGGTGACGGCCTGTGACCAGGAACTGGCCCTGTTCACTGACCTTTACGAACTCACGATGCTGCAGGCCTACCTCGAGGAGAGCATGCACGACCCGGCGGTGTTCAGCCTGTTCGTGCGCAAGGTGCCGCCAGGGCGCAACTACCTTCTGGCCTGCGGACTCGATTCGCTGCTCGGTCAGCTGGAGGATCTTCGCTTCGAGCAGAAGGATCTCGAGTATCTGGCATCGCTCGGTCCCTTCTCCGACCGGTTCCTGGGCTGGCTTGCAGACCTGCGTTTCACCGGTGACGTGTACGCGGTGAAGGAAGGCACACCGGTGTTCGCCAACGAGCCGATCCTCGAGGTCGTCGCGCCACTGCCGGAGGCGCAACTCGTCGAGACCCTGGTGATGAACCAGATCCACTTGCAGACCGTTCTGGCCACGAAGGCCGCGCGGCTGGTAAGCGCGGCGGCGGGTCGTCCGGTGCTCGACTTCGGCGCCCGACGCATCCACGGCATCGACGCCGCGATCAAGGGCGCCCGGGCGTTTCACATTGCCGGTGTCGCGGGAACCTCCAACGTGCTCGCGGGCCGGATCTACGGCGTTCCCGTGCGGGGGACGATGGCGCACAGCTACATCCAGGCGCACGACACGGAGCGCGAGGCCTTCGATGCCTTTGCCCGCCTGTACCCGGACACCGTGCTGCTGGTCGACACCTATGACACGCTGGATGGGGTCCGGCGGGTCGTGGATCTGCAGGAACGACTCGGCGAACAATTCCGCGTCAGTGCGGTGCGGCTGGACTCCGGCGATCTGGATGCATTGTCCCGGGAGTCCCGGCGCATCCTGGATTCTGCAGGGCTGGAGGGCGTCGAGGTCTTCGCCAGCGGTGGACTGGACGAACACGCGATCCAGCGCCTGGTCTCTGCGGGGGCTCCGATCGACGGTTTCGGTGTGGGCACGAGCATGGGAATCTCCAGTGACGTTCCCGATCTCGACATCGCCTACAAGCTTGCGGAATACGCCGGGAAGGGCCGGTTGAAGCTGTCGTCGGGCAAGCCCATCCTGCCCGGGCGCAAGCAGGTGTTTCGCGAACAGCGCGACGGCATCTTCACCGGGGACGTGATCGGGCGCTGCGATGAGGAACGGCCGGGTGACCCGCTGCTGTCAAAGGTGATGGAGGACGGCAAACGCCTGGAAACCCACGAGCGGGACCTCGATCGCCTGCGCAAACATGCAGCCGCGTCGGTGGCCGGACTGCCGCAGGCGGTCCGCGCCCTCGCGAAGGCGGAACCCCCTTATCCCGTGCGGGTGAGTGACGCGCTGGAGGAATATCAACGCAGGGTGCGCGAGGCGATCGCAGCCGACGGCTGAGCGTCCGGGACGGGGCAGTGTGGCGCCCGGTGGTCAGTTCTGCAGACCTGTCGCCGCTGTTGGTCCGCCGTCTCGCCTCCAAGGGGACAGATTTTCAAATCTGTCCCCTTGAGTACGCGACTTTCACATTGACGAAGGAGCAAGGCCATGACAGCGACGGAATTCCGGAACGGTGATGCGCTGATACTCGTCGATCTGCAGAACGACTTCTGTCCGGGCGGCGAGTTGCCCATCGAGGGGGGTGACGAGGTGGTGGAAGCGGTGAATCCATGGATCGAAAGGGCACAGGCCGCCGGCATCCCCGTGTTTGCGTCACGGGACTGGCATCCGCAGGGGCATGTCAGTTTCGAGGCGCAGGGGGGCGAATGGCCGCCTCACTGTGTTCAGGACACGAAGGGGGCCGCTTTTCATCCCCGGCTGCAACTGCCCGCAGACACGATCAAGGTGACCAAAGGTGTGCGCTTCGACCAGGATCAGAACTCCGCCTTCGACCAGACCGGGCTCGCCGACGAGCTGCGCCGCCGCGGCGTGTCGCGCATCTGGGTGGCGGGGCTGGCTCAGGACGTCTGCGTGGAGGCAACTGCGCTGGACGCCAGGCGGGAAGGCTTCGGGGTCATGCTCTTCGCGGAGGGAACGCGCCCGGTCACCGCTGACGGCGGACGCAAGGCGCTCGAACGGATGCGCGAGGCTGGTGTCGAGGTCGTGGAAGGTGGCTGATAGGGAACCGATGCCGGTGCGGCTCATCGGCCTCGACGAAGTGGTGGACGCCTGCGACCGCGTGGCAAGCGTTCTGCTCGACGCGGAGGAGGAGGTGGACACGGTGGTGGCCATTGCCAGGGGCGGTTTTATGCCGGCGCGGTTTCTCTGCGACTTTCTGGATGTCGCGCGACTCATGAGCATCCAGATTGGCCACTACGAGGCCGGTGCGCGGT
>PWRV01000097.1 GCA_003563455.1 Thioalkalivibrio sp. | reverse complement strand
CCCGGCAACCACCAGCGCGCAGCCGAGCAACTGGCCGCGCTGTCCGGACAGTCGGTGGTGTTTCACACCGGCCTGTGCCTGATCGACAGCCGATCCGGACGCGAATGGCTCGGGGTGGTGCCGTACACGGTGCACATGCGCGAACTCGACGACGACGAGATTGAACGCTACCTGCGTCTCGAGCGGCCCTACGACTGCGCCGGGAGCTTCAAGTCCGAGGGTCTGGGCGTGTCGCTGTTCGAGCGCATGGAGGGTGACGATCCGACCGCACTGGTTGGACTTCCGTTGATCCGCCTCTGTGCCTGGCTTCGGGAGGCCGGGGTGACGCTGCCTCCGCACAGCACCTGAAAGCCCGTGCCGGACCTGAGAGCCCGGGCCGGCACGGCACAGGCTCGTAACAGTCGCTGCCGCTGGTCCTCGAAAGCTGCCTGAGGTTCCGCTTACAAAAGACTGACTTTTCGGCTATTTGGCTCTATCCGAGGCAGAACTGACTAGAACTTCTTCTGTGTTTCTCGGAAAATGTTGATCTGGATCAGGATTTTCCGATATCCTTCGACCAATATTAGCAGCCGTTGATGCTGTGACAATCCGTTCCGCGGGGCTTGAAATATCCTTCCGCGGCGGTCTTAAATAATGATGTGCGTTACCCCAACCCGAGGCGTGCGCCCTTCGCGCCCGGGGTTTCACAGGAAGTACCACCTCAGGTACGGGATGTACGCGAATCAAGGGCGTATTTAACCAAGGAGAAACTTTGTGATGCGTAAGACACTGAAAGTTCTGGCGATCAGCGCCCTGGTTGGCGCCTTTGCAGTCCCGATGACTTCGAGCGCCCAGTGGGGCGGTCCGGGCTACGGATACGGTCCGGGCTGGGGCAGCCCGTACTATGGTCCGGGCTGGGGTGGTCCGGGCTATGGCCGCGGCCTCGGCGACATGTTCGGCTTCGGCGACATGTTTGGTGACTTCGACTTCACCGCTCGCGGACACGGCCGCGGACACGGCTACGGGCGCGGCTACGGCGATGCCTACGGTTACGGCTACCCCTACGGCGGCTACGGCTACCGTCCGTACTACGGCGCCCCCTATGGCGGCCCGTGGGGCGCTCCGCAGCCCCCCGCCGCACCTGAAGGCGAAGGCGAAGAGTACTAAGTACTGAGAGTGCTCGATGCGCTCCGGCCGGACTCATCCGGCCGCGAACGCGAAAGCCCGGTTCGCAGGAACCGGGCTTTTTTTATGCCCGATGGGCCGGCGCCCAGGCGTCCAGCCGATGCCTACGCTGACGAGCCGTGGGTAAGCAGACCCCGGCTACCGAATTTCCCCTCACAGGTCTGTCCAGACACCCCTCGGCGGCAGCGCGCAGATCCGGTCGCGGGCGTCCTCGAGAGACAGTTCGTCGGCCCGCGGCAGCTCGGTGTCCGGATCGTTCACCCAGGCCGCGATGTCCTTCAGGGGGTCTTCGGCACCACGGTAGCGGGTAAGCATGTGATAGCCCTCCGGGTACAACGCGAAGCGGGGGCGCGCATCACCGGCCTCCTCGACAAGCCGTTCCAGCCAGGCGCAGACCGGGCCAGGCGGGATCACCTGGTCTTTCAGCCCGTAAAGCACCAGCACCGAACCATCGAGACGGTGCGGATGCTGCAGCGCGTTCCCCATCAGCCGGGTCAGCCCGCGCATCGTGTCCACGCGCGCTGTCCTCTGCACCAGCGGATCCTCTTCCAGTGCCTGCATCACCGCCGGATCGTCGGTGGGATCGATGCCCAGATGGGCGACGGTATCCGCGGAAAAGGTCGCACCCGGGGCGACCCTGAGCATGATCCAGAGACCGAGCCGCTGGTACCACGGCATCGTGTCCGCGCCCCAGACTGCCGGGGCCAGCAATACCGCCCCGTCGACATCGAGACCGGGGCGTTCGGTGAAGGCCCGCAGCGCGACCGCTCCCCCCATGCTCTCCGCGATCACGTAGAGCGGAAGATCGGGGTAGCGCTCGCGAAGCAGTTCGACGAGGCTGCGCAGATCCGCGACCAGCGTATCGCCGCCGGGCCAGATCCCCCGCTGCTCCGTCGCGCCGAAGCCCCGCTGGTCGTAAGCATAAAGAGTGGCCAGTCCCGCTCCCGCCAGCGGATCCGACAACGGCGCAAAGCCGTCGCTGTAGTCCCCGAAACCATGAACGCCCAGGACCACTGCCTCCGGGGTACCGTCCGCTTCCCAGCGACGAACCGGGAGCACATAACCATCGGCCATCACGGCTGCGCCATCTGACAGTTCCGGCGCCTGTACCGGCGGCCCGGCGGGCTGTAACTGGGTTCTTCCGCAACCCGCCAGGACAAATACGAGTACGGTGGCGAACAAGACGATCGGGACAGAACGGAGCACGTGACGACCTCCGGTGCGAGAAGAGAACGGTGCGGAGTCGTGGGCCACGCCCACTAGGGATAAACCCCTAATCGAATCCACCGTCAGTTCGCATAGACTGTTGCAGAAGCAAAAATGCACCCTTAACCCAGAATCTTCAACCCAATGGCCATTGCCCCCCTCCCCGAGACCGGGCCCCTGTTGCCCGCCAAGCTGGCCGACTCGCCCATATGGCTCGCGAGCCGCAGCGCGATGCTGATCGCACTCTATTACGCGGTCGGCCTCTGGGGCTACGTCTTCACGCCGGATCCCTTTGGCATTCCACTCGTATGGCCTTCTACCGGCGTCGGCCTGGCGTTCGTCTATCTCTACGGGTACCGGCTGCTGCCTGCGCTCGGAATCGCGACGGCACTGATCATCTGGCAATTTGCCGGCGATGAAGTGCCCCTTATGGAGGGCGTCGGTGTGGTACTCGCGACCATGGCCGGTGTCGGCGTCGGCGCCTGGGCGCTGCGACGATCCGGCTTCTCCCCCGGCTTCGAGCGTCTGCGCGACGTACTGCTGCTGCTTCTGGTTGGCGCGCTGGCCGCATCAGGGCTTGCCGCCACCGCCGGCGCCTGGGCGATGGCCGTCAGCATCGAGGAACTCGGCTTTTCCGACACCTGGTGGGTCTGCTGGGTGGCCGACCTGATGGGCTTGCTGCTGGTCACGCCAGCGCTGATCGCCTGGCTCGCTGCCGGCAGGCGTCACGTCGACCCGGGTCTTCCGATGGTCGCCCTGCTGACCGCGAGCCTGATCGGTGTGTCGGCTCTGGTCTACTCGGGTGTGCTCGAGACCGGGCTGGCAATGCCCCTCTCCTACGCGATCTTTCCCCTCGTGATGCTCGCGGCACTGCGTTGCCCGATCCGAATCACAACCTCCCTGATATTGATTGTCGGTGCCATCGCGCTATCCGGCACCGGCTGGGGGCTTGGACCCTTTGCCGACGCGGGCCTCGAGCAGAGTCTGCTGTCGCTGAACGCGCAGCTGGCCCTGCTGGTCCTGACGGGCCTGGTCCTCGCCGCGCTGCGGAACGAACGCGAGGCGGCGGAGGCCCGTGGGCGCCAGCACCTGGATGACCTGGCCCGAGCCGGGCGCCTGAGCACCCTTGGCGAGCTCTCCGCGAGTCTGGCCCACGAGCTCAACCAGCCGTTATGCGCCGTCACGAGCTATGCCAGTGCGAGCCGGCGGCTCCTCGAACGGGAACGGCTCGACGATTTGCGCGACGCACTGGCACAGCTGGACTCGAACGCGCATCGCGCTGCCGAGACGATACGCCTTGTGCGCGCCAGTGCCATGAGCGAGGCACCCAGGGAAATCGCCGTGGCCCCGCGCGAACTGATCACCCCCGTGCTGGACCTGCTCGACCCCGAATTGCGACGCCGCCGCGTGCGGATCGAAACCGACGTCGGCCGCAGCCTGCCCCGAGTCGTGGTCGCGCCTGTCCAGATCGAACAGGTGCTGGTGAACCTGCTGCGCAATGCGATGGACGCCGTCGAAATGCGGAGCGACGGCACGATACGGATCGCCGCGCGCGATCGCGGCACCGCATTGGAGATCACGGTGACCGACAACGGCCCGGGCATTCCGGAAGAGCGCCTGGCCACTCTGTTCGACCCCTTCGCCAACTGGAAATCGGGCGGCATCGGACTGGGACTGCCGATCAGCCGTTCGCTGGTGGAGGCCCATGGCGGGCAGCTCACCGCGACGAATCTGGAAGACGGTGGTGCCCGGTTCCGTTTCACGCTGCCCCTGGAGGTTCCCGATGCCCGCAGCCAGACACCCACAGATCTACCTGGTCGACGATGATCCGGACGTCCGTTTGGCCGTGACCCTGTTGCTGAAGACCGAGGATTTACGCGTCAGCGCATTTGCAGATGCCCAGGGACTGCTGGACACCCTGGACGACAAGACGCCCGGGTGTGCGGTGCTCGACGTGCGTCTGCCGGACATGGACGGGATCAGTCTGCAGCGCGAGTTGCGCCAGCGCGGTATCCGGATGCCGGTAATCTTCATCACCGGACATGGCGATATCCCGATGGCCGTCAGAGCCGTCAACGAGGGAGCGCTCGATTTTCTGGAAAAGCCGTTCCGCGATGACTCTCTGATCGAATCCGTACGCCATGCCCTGAGCACCGATGAGGACCAGCGCGCCGGTGCCGCTGAGATGGCGCAGGTGGAGGAACGCCTCGCGACCCTCACGCCGCGTGAACGCCAGGTGCTCGAGGCACTGCTCGACGGCAAGCCGAACAAGCTGATCGCCCGGGATCTCGACGTGAGCGTCCGCACGGTGGAGATCCATCGCGGCAACCTGATGCAGAAGATGGGTGCAAAGAGCGCGTCCCACCTCGCGCGTCTGGCGCTGGCCTGCAGCGCGTTCCGCGATCAGCCGGTCTCCGGCTAAGTGCCGCAATGCCGACGATCCCACGCGGGCCCGCTCGCACGGATCCCAGGGTCGCGGCACGGTCTGCCAGCACAATCTGGCCCCGGTTCCCCGCCCTCGATACAATCGTCGGCTACTTCCGCGGACCCGCAACCAGATGACCGAATCGGATTCCCTGACAGCAGCACCGACAAACTTCATCCTTTCCCGGATTCGCGCGGAAGTCGAGGCCGGTCGGTACGACCGGGTAGTCACGCGTTTTCCGCCTGAGCCCAACGGCTACCTGCACATCGGGCACGCGAAATCGATCGTGCTGAACTTCTCGGTGGCGGGGGCCTTCGGGGGGTACACCAACCTCCGCTTCGATGACACCAACCCGGCGAGGGAGGAGCAGCGCTTCATCGACTCCATCAAGGAAGACGTGCGCTGGCTCGGCTATACGTGGGAGAACGAGCGCTACGCCTCCGACTACTTCGAGGCCCTGTACGGATTTGCACTGCACCTGATCGACAACGGCTGGGCCTACGTCGACAGCCAGGACGCCGACACCATCCGCGCGCAGCGGGGCACGCTGACCGAACCGGGCGTGAACAGCCCGGACCGCGACCGTCCGGCGGCCGAGAACCGCGATCTCTTCGAACGCATGCGCGCTGGCGAATTTCCCGATGGCGCCTATGTGCTGCGCGCGAAGATCGACATGGCGGCGCCGAACATCAACCTGCGCGATCCGGTGCTCTACCGGATACGGCGCCAGTACCATCACCGAACCGGCGACGACTGGCTGATCTACCCCACCTACGATTTCGCCCACGGTCAGAGCGACGCGATCGAGCACATCACGCACTCGCTGTGCACGATGGAATTCGAGGATCACCGCCCGCTCTACGATTGGCTGATCGAACACCTGCCGGTGCCGTCGCGTCCGGTGCAGATCGAATTCGCCAAACTCAACATCGACTTCACCGTGCTCTCGAAGCGCCGCCTGACCCGCCTGGTCAGCGAGGGCCACGTGGCCGGCTGGGACGATCCGCGCATGCCGACGCTGGCCGGTCTGCGTCGACGCGGCTTCACGCCCGCTTCGATTCGCAACTTCTGCAACGAGATCGGCGTGACCAAGTCCGAGGGGATCATCCCTTACGGCGTGCTCGAACGGCAGCTGCGCGATGATCTCAACGCCCGCGCGCCGCGGCGCATGGCGGTGCTGCATCCGCTGCGCGTGGTGCTGACCAACTTCCCGGAGAACGAGACCGAGTGGTTCGAGGCCGCCAACCACCCACAGGATCCGGGGATGGGCACCCGGCACGTGCCGATGACGCGCGAGATCTTCATCGAGCAGGACGACTTTCGGGAGGAGGCGCCGAGGAAGTTCTTCCGCCTGAAGCCCGGCGGGGAGGGGCGACTGCGCAATGCCTTCATCATCCGCTGCGACGAGGTTTTGAAGAACGACGCCGGCGAAGTGATCGAACTGCGCTGCATTCTGGACCCCGACTCGCGCACCGGCGGGCCGAACGCCGATCGCAAGGTGAAGGGAACCCTGCACTGGGTCTCGGCTGAACATTCGATCCCGGCCGAGGTGCGACTGTACGACCGGCTGTTCAACGTGCCCCACCCGGCCGGCGATCGGGAGCGGGACTTCATTGAACACCTGAACCCGGAGTCGCTGCAGATCCTCGACGGTGCCCGGCTCGAACCCGAACTGGCGACGGCTACCGCAGGGGACTTCTTCCAGTTCGAGCGGCTGGGTTATTTCGTTCCCGACCTCAACACGCGCCCCGAAGGCCTTGTATTCAACCGTGCCGTGACCCTGCGCGACACCTGGGCGAAACTGGAGAAGGAACTGGCCGGGGTCTGACGGAGACCCCGGAACTACGGGCTGACCGCCGTCTCTAAAACCAGGTCTGAACCGTCACGGCGAGGAGCACAGCGAGTTGGCGACCCAGAAGGTATCGATCTTCGGCACCCGGCCCGGGATGCGCCGCTTCGCTCGTGACCACGTGGGCACCGCCCGATATGCCCTCCACGATCTCCCCGGAAACACCTTGTCAGGGTGTGCGCCCCCTGCATATCGTGTTGCGGACACGTTCACGACAGGGTTTTCGTCCCCGAAATGATGAGCAAGATCGGACTCGGCGCCACCGCGCTGCTCGTTGCCGGTATCGTGGCTGTCGTCTTTCTGCGCCCCGAGGTCACGGCGCCGGGTCAGCCCTCCGGACAGATCGGCGACCGGGGTGTGCTTGGTGATCCTGCCGAGCGTACCGGGGCACTGGTCGATCAGATCGTGTTCACGCAGGAATCCGACGCCGGCAAGGTGGCGGGACTGATCGAGAGCGGCACTCACCACCTCTTCGCGCAGGGGGTGAGCAACACCACGGTATTCCAGCGGCTTCGCGACTCCGAGCGCGCGACCTATGCCCTCGCCTACGGCTCGTCGATGGAGCTTACGGTGAATCCGGCGGGTCCCCACCTGGCCAGCGGCGAACTCAACCCCTTCCACGTCCGCGAGGTCCGGGAGGCGCTGAACTGGCTGATCAACCGCCGCTACGTGGCGGAAGAGCTTTACGGGGGGCTGGCGGTCCCGCGCTACCTGCCACTGAACACCGTCTTTCCGGACTACGCGCGGCTCGCCGACGTGGCGCGCGCGCTGGAACTGCGCTATCAGCACGACCCGGAGCGGGCCGCACGCGTTATCGGCGAGGCGATGGAACGGCTCGGGGCCAGTCGCGAGAACGGAGAGTGGCGCTATCAGGGCGAACCGGTCCGGGTCAGCGTGCTGATTCGCACCGAAGACGCGCGCAAGCGGGTCGGCGATTATGTCGCGAATCTGATGGAGGACCTGGGCTTCGACGTCGAGCGGCTGTATCGCACTGCGGAAGAGGCATCGCGCATCTGGATCGCGGGCGACCCGCACGCCGGACAGTGGCATCTCTACACCGGCGGCTGGATCTCCACGGTCATCAACCGCGACCTGGCCGAGAACTTCAGTTACTACTACACGCCGCGCGGTCGTCCGGAGCCGCTCTGGCAGGTCTACGCGCCCGATCCGGAGTTCGACGACATCGCCGACCGCCTGCAGCGCCGGGACTATGCGGACTGGGAGGAGCGCCAGCGGCTGATGACACGCGCGCTCGAAATGGCCATGGCCGACTCGGTTCGCATCTGGGTCGTCGATCAGCTCAACGTCTTTCCCCACTCCCGTGACATCGAGGTCGCAGCCGATCTGGCGGGCGGGATCTCCGGCTCGCGGCTGTGGCCCTACACCATCCGCTTTCGGGACCGCATCGGCGGCTCCGTGGTTTTCGCGGTGCCGAGCCTGCTCACCGAGCCCTGGAACCCCGTCGCCGGGAGCAACTGGATCTTCGATACCATGATGATCCGCGCGCTCGCGGACATCGAGCTGGTGCCGGATCCGTTCACCGGACTGCACTGGCCGCAGCGCATCGAGCGTGCCGAGGTGACGGTTCAGGAGGGGGTGCCGGTGATCCGGAGCCACGACTGGCTCACCCTCGAGACGACCCCCGAGCTCGAGGTTCCGCCGGACACCTGGATCGACTGGGATACCGCGGCCGAACGCTTCGTCACCGTCGGGGAACGCCACCCGGAGGGCATCACCGCAAGGACCCGGACGCGTGTGTACTACGAGGCGGGGTATCTGGAACGCCACTGGCACGACGGCTCGCCGCTGTCCCTCGCGGACATGGTGCTCCCGTGGATTCTGAGCTTCGAACGCAGTGACGAGGACAGTCCCCTCTTCGATGCCAGCCACGTGCCGACCTTCGAGGTCTTCCAGCGCCGCTTCCGCGGCTGGCGCATCGTCTCCCGGGACCCCCTCGTGGTCGAGATCTACAGTGACCAGATCTACCCCGATGCGGAGACCATCGTGGCCGCCCGCACCCCGTCGGTCTCCCCGTGGCATACGCTGGCTCTCGGCATCCGCGCGGAGGCCACCGGCGATCTCGCCTTCTCCTCGAACAAGGCAGACCGAATGGGAGTCACCTGGATGAGCCTGGTCGCCGGTCCGAGCCTTGCGATCCTCGACCGGCATCTCGATGCCGCCCTCGCGGACGATTTCCTGCCCTTCCCCGAGACCCTCGCGACGCTCACGGAACCGGGCGAGGCCACCCGGCGCTTCCGTGCGCTCGCCGACTGGCGCGCCGAGCGCGGTCACTACTGGGTCGGAGACGGGCCGTTCTACCTGCATTCCGTGCATCCGCTCGAGCGGGCCCTGGTGCTGCGCCGCTTCGAGGACTTCCCGGACCCCGCCGACAAGTGGCTGCGGTTCACCGAGCCGGCGATTCCCGAGGTCGAACTGGACGGGCCGATGGTGGTCACCGCCGGTGAATCGGCCGAGTTCACGCTGCAGGTGACTTTCCAGGGCGAGCCCTACCCCGAGGACGCGATCGAGAGCGTGCAGTACCTCCTGTTCGACGGGACCGGCAGCCTCGCGCGCAAGGGCACCCTGACATCCCCGGTGAACGCGACCTGGCGGCTGCAACTCGACCCGGAAGAGTTGGCGGCGCTTGGCAACGGGGCGAACAGCCTGGAGATTGCGGTGATCTCGCGGCTGGTCGCTCTCCCCTCCTTCGCCTCGCAGGTCTTCGCGACCGTGCCCGCACGGGAGCCGCAGGAACCACCGGGGGATGGCGCATGACCGATCGCGACGGCGCCATCGCCGCACCCGCGCGCGGATTCCTGCGCGATCTGCGCCGCCTCAGCGTCTTCACCGTGAAGCGCCTGGCCGCCCTGTTCCTGACCGTTCTGGTCGGGGTCTACCTGACCATCCTGATCGCCAACATGGGCGGCCAGGTGGACGAACTGCGCATGGTGCAGATCCAGAGCACCGTCGCCGAGCAGGTGCGCGCCGATCCCGCCTTCTTCGATCTCAGCGCGCAGGAGCGCAACGAACTGATCCAGCGCCAGGTTCAGCTCGAGGTCGATCGTCTGCGCCTGGACCAGCCGTTCATCGTGCGCAGCGTGGACTACCTGCAGCAGGCGATCCGGCTCGACCTGGGCCGGTCCGAGCACATGCACAGCGACCGCGGCGCGCGCGAGGTGTACTGGATCATCGTCGAGCGTCTGCCGGCTACCCTGCTGCTGTTCGGCACCGCGAACCTGCTGGTCTTCTTCGCCTCGGTCTTCATCGCGCTCGGGCTGTCGCGCCGCTACGGCAGCGCGCTCGATCGCAGCGTGATCGCGCTGGCCCCGAGCTCGGCCGCGCCGGGATGGTTCTACGGGATCTTCCTGATTCTGCTGTTCGCCTTCGTGATCCCGATCCTGCCGGCCGGGGGCATGGTGGACGTGCCGCCGCCGGAGGGCACGCTCGCCTATGCGGCGAGCCTGCTGCGGCACATGCTGCTGCCGGTCACCGCGATGTTCATCTCGACGATCTTTATCTCGATCTACTCCTGGCGGACCTTCTTTCTGATCCACTCGAGCGAGGATTACGTCGAGATGGCCCGGGCCAAGGGCCTGCCGTCGGGCCTCATTGAACGCCGCTACGTGCTGCGGCCGACGCTGTCCCCGATCATCACCAGCTTCGCGCTGATGCTGATCGGCCTGTGGAGCGGCGCGATCATCCTCGAACAGGTCTTCAACTGGCCGGGACTGGGCACCCTGCTGTTCCAGGCCATCGGGCACCGCGACACGCCGGTGATCATCGGCACGGTGGTGATCTTCGCCTATCTGCTGGCGGTCACGGTCTTTTTGCTGGACATCCTCTACGCGCTGCTGGATCCGCGTGTGCGCGTGGGGACCGGCTGATGCGGACACCACGCACCCGGACGGGAGGTCGCGCATGAGGCCGCTGCTCGACGGCCTGCGCCGGATGGGCCGTTACCCATCGGCCCTGGTGGGCCTCGCGATCATCTTCGCGCTGGTCGGCACAGCCGTGTTCACGGTCGTGACCATCCCCTACGGCCAGGCGCTGGAGCTGTGGCGCGGCGGCGATGTATGGCGCATGCACCCGGTGAATGCGCGCCCCGCCTGGGTGGATCGCATCGCCGGCAGCAACCTGCCGCGTACGATCGTCGTCTCGAGCGACGATGCCGTCATCGAGGAGGAACCCTTTGTCGGCGGCAACCGGTTGCGGATCCCGCTGGAATTCGACTTCGACTACGACGGATTCCCCAGCGAACTCAACCTCTTTCTGACCTCCAGCCACACCGAGCGCGAGCCCTTCGTGCGCCTGACCTGGGAGACGCCTGACGGCCGCGAACTGAATCTCGGCGGCCGGCGCCCCGCCCGCGAGGAGCGCGTGTCGATCTCGCAGGACTGGGAACTGGAACGCCGGCTGGGGCGCGTGCCGCACGTCGGGCTGTTTGCTGCGGAGCCGGAGGGGGACGGCCCCCCGGAGGTTATCGGCGGGCGCTACCGGCTGGTGGTGGACGCGATCACCTTCGAGGCGGATGCGCGCGTCGACGCGGACCTGGTGGTGTACGGAAGGGTCCACGGACTCGCCGGCACCGACCACCAGCGCCGGGACCTGATGGTGGCCCTGCTCTGGGGCATTCCGGTGGCGCTGGCATTCGGTCTCCTTGCGGCGGTAGGCACCACGGTCACGACGCTGGTGATCGCGGCCGCCGGGGTCTGGTACGGGGGCTGGGTCGATGCGGTGATCCAGCGCCTGACAGAGGTCAACATCATCCTGCCGATGCTGCCCATCCTGGTGATGGTCGGCACGCTCTACTCGACCAGCATCTGGGTGATGCTCGGCGTCGTGATCGCGCTCGGCATCTTCAGCGCCGGCATCAAGATGTATCGCGCGATGCTGCTGCCGATTCGCGAATCGCCCTACATCGAGGCCGCGAAAGCCTACGGGGCCGGCAATGCACGCATCATCCTGCGCTACATGATCCCGCGGATCCTGCCGGTGCTGATTCCGACCTTCGTCACCCTGATTCCCACCTTCGTCTTTCTGGAGGCCTCGCTCGCACTGCTCGGGCTCGGCGATCCTGTGCTGCCGACCTGGGGCAAGGTGATGAACGATGCACAGACCCAGAGCGCGCTCTACCACGGTTTCTATTACTGGGTCTTGTCGCCAGCGGCCCTGCTGATGCTCACCGGCCTCGGCTTCGCCATGCTGGGATTTGCGCTCGACCGGATCTTCAACCCCCGACTGAGGACAATGTAGACGATGGCCAGCGAACCCCTGCTGCGTGTCGAGGACCTGCGTCTGCACTACCGTAGCGGGAACGGCGTGGTCCGGGCCCTGGACGGGGTGAGCTTCGATATCCGGCGCAACGAGGCCCTGGTGGTGCTCGGCGAGTCCGGCTGCGGTAAGAGCACGCTAGCGAAGGCGCTGATGCGTCTGCTGCCCCGCAACGTGCAGCACTTTTCCGGCAACCTGCTCGTGGATGGCGTGGAGACGATGGGCTTCTCGGAGGAACGGTTCCGGCGCGAGGTGCGATGGGTGCGGATCTCGATGGTAATGCAGGCGGCCATGAACGCGCTGAACCCGGTGATCCGGGTAGGCGAGCAGGTGGCGGAGCCGCTGAGGGTGCATCGGGGCTGGTCCGCGCGGCAGGCGCGCGAGCGGACCGCAGAGGTCTTCGGCCTGGTCGGAATCTCCGCGGACTTCCTGCAGCGCTACCCCTTCGAACTCTCGGGCGGGATGCGCCAGCGTGCGGTGCTCGCGATGGCTCTGGTGACCGAACCCGACCTCGTGATCATGGACGAACCCACGTCCGCGCTCGACGTGCTCACCCAGGCCAGCATCATGAACGCGCTGAAGCGCATCAAGCAGGAACTGGGGACCAGCTTCATCCTGATCACTCACGATATCTCGACCTCCAGCGAGATCGCCGAACGGGTCGCGCTGATGTACGCGGGCCAGCTCGTGGAGTTCGCCGATGCGAAGGACTTTTTCGGGGAACCGGCCCACCCCTATTCCAAGCTGCTGATGGCCAGCGTGCCGCGCCTGCACCAGGAGGAGACGCCGGTCCACATCCCGGGGCAGCCGCCGAATCTGCTGGATCCACCCGAGGGCTGCCGGTTCGCCGAGCGCTGCCCGTCGCGATTCGATCGCTGCGATCGTGACCCGGAGACGTTCCGCATCGGCAACCGCCGAACGGTGCGCTGCTGGCTCCATGCAGCAGGGAGCCGGGTATGAGCGCACCCGCCCGCGACATCCGGCGATCTGCGGCCGGGCCGGTCCTCTCCGCCCGAGACCTGCACACCTGGTTCGAATTGCGCCAGTGGGGGTTCCTGCGAGTGGGTTCGGTACGCGCCGTGGACGGGGTGAATTTCGAATTGCAGGCCGGCGAGGCGGTGGCCTTCGTCGGCGAGAGCGGCTGCGGCAAGAGCTCACTCGCAAGAACGTTGCTTGGTTTGCATCAGCCGACCCGCGGCGAGGTGATCTTCGAAGGCCGCTCGCTCGGTACCCTCGATGCGCGGGAGCGCAAGACCTACCTGGCCCGCGTCGGGTTTGTGCAGCAGGATCCCTACGGCGCGCTGCCGCCCTTCATGGACGTGCGGCGCATCCTGCACGAACCCCTGATCGTGCACGGCGTGCGCAACCGGGCGGAACGCGAAAAGCGCGCCCGGGAGGCGCTCGAGGAAGTTCGTCTCTCGCCGCCGGACGATTTTCTGTCCAAGTTCCCCCACATGCTCAGCGGCGGCCAGCAGCAGCGGGTCGTGATCGCGCGCGCGCTGATCCTGCGCCCGGCGATGATCATTGCCGACGAGCCCGTCTCGATGCTGGACGCATCGGTGCGCGTGGAGATCCTGCAACTGCTGCGGAGCATCCAGACCAACCACGGGCTGACCCTTGCGTTCATCACCCACGACCTCTCCACGGTACGGCACTTCGCCGAGCGGATCTTCGTGATGTACGCCGGCCGGATCGTCGAGCAGGCCCCGGTGAACGAACTGCTCAACCATCCGCAGCACCCCTACACCCAGGCCCTGCTCGGGGCCATCTCCGACCCCGACCCGGACAATGCACTTCAAATGCGCGAGGTGCCCCCCGGCGAACCGCCGAGTCTGCTGAAGCCGCCGGCCGGTTGCCGCTTCCATCCGCGCTGCAACCGGATGATTCCAGGCACCTGCGACCAGGAGGACCCGCCGGAATTCGAACCTCGCAACGGTCACCACACAGCCTGCTGGCTCTATCGTTAACGAGGCCGGCGGCGTGCGTCTCCTGCTGACCGGTCTCGTGATCATGCTGGCGGGCCTCGGCCTGTTGCTGGCGCAGGTGAGCCGCGCGATCGAACCCGGGCTCGCACTGTCGCTGTTCGCCTATGCCGCGGTCTTTGGCGGTACCCTGGTCGGGATCGCGGGCCT